>WQYJ01000115.1 GCA_009781325.1 Propionibacteriaceae bacterium
AGGATGACCGGGGGTGGACGTAGGGTCTGTGGTAAAGCTGTTCTTTCTCAAGTCCATACAATATCCGCCGGGGGTCCTGCCTAGCGGCAGGATGACCGGGGGTCGACGTAGGGGCTTGAGTCAGTCAAGTCATCCGCTCTGCAACATACTCAAATACATCACCGCAGCCACCGAAGTAGCCAAGTTCAAACTCGAAACCCCAGGCGCCATAGGCAGACTAACAATCTCATCACAGCGCCTCCGTACCTGCGATGACAACCCAGAACGCTCCGAACCAAAAACAAAAACAGTAGGGCCACAGAACTGCCCAGGATCAAAGCGTACCCCACCAGCATCCAACCCCACCATCGTGAAACCTGGATGCTGATCAAGTTCCTCCACAATCTCCGGTGAACTCCAACAAGGAACAGCCCATTGAAGCCCGGCAGCCCCGCGTACGGCCATAGGCGAGTAGAAGTCCACATCTCCGCGAACAAGGATCCCAGCAGCCGAGGTCGCCGCCCCAACACGTACGACAGCACCTAGGTTCTTCGAGTTTCGCGGATCATCAAGCAGAATCGTCGGATGCTCCATACTCGGAAGTCCCTGCTCCAAGGTCCACACAGGACGCTCAGCATAAGCCAGAACCCGAGTAGGAATCGGCTGTGTCGAGCGCTGGCGCAACTCAGAAGTCGCCACCACCCGCGCCTGTGTACGCAAAACCTCCCCCAGTTCATCAGCGATCCCATCCGCAATCTCCACCGCCCGATCCAGATCATCTGTCAGTATCTCCACCACCGAAGCCCCAAACCTCAAAGCATGCTTCAGCGCATGAACCCCCTCCAGCGCAACCAGATCACCCATGGCTTCTTACCTAACCTCTGGCGGCAAAGCAAAGGTGAGCTTTTCCTCAATGTCCTGGTGCTCGATGACATCGTCGAATCCTTGAGTACGCAGGTGGGTGACGACTTCTCGTACGAGATGATCGGGAACGGAGGCCCCAGAGGTCACACCAACGGTGTTCACGTCCTCCAGCCAAAAACTCTGAATCTGTGTCAGATCATCAATAAGGTATGCAGCCCCTGCACCCGCAGCCAAGGCCACCTCCACCAAGCGCACAGAGTTAGACGAGTTCGCCGAACCAACGACCAAAACGAGATCACAATCAGGGGCGACCTGGCGTACTGCTGCTTGGCGGTTCTGGGTGGCATAGCAAATGTCATCGGAGGGAGGATCCATCAATCCCGGGAACCTTTCGCGCAGCAAAGCCACCGTCTCACGGGTCTCATCGACGCTCAGCGTCGTCTGCGAGAGCCAAGCCAGGCGGGTGGGATCCTCAACCTGAATCGTCTGCGCGTCTTCGGGATGCTCCACCAAGACAATGGAATCAGGAGCTTCGCCCTGCGTCCCCTCGACCTCTTCGTGCCCGGCATGCCCGATCAGAAGAATCTCCATCCCGGAGTTGGCAAGGCGAATCGCCTCCTTGTGTACCTTCGTCACCAGCGGACAGGTCGCATCAATGGTGATCAAGGAGCGCTCCGCGGCTGCCTGGCGTACCTGTGGTGAAACGCCATGGGCCGAAAAGACAACCACCTTGCCTTGCGGGACCTGCGTCACCTCATCAACGAAGATGGCTCCCTGGCCGCGCAGGGCTGCGACGACGTGGCTATTGTGGACGATCTCCTTGCGTACGTAAACCCCCGGGCCATGAATCTGCAGAGCCCTCTCGACGGTTGCAATCGCCCGATCCACCCCCGCGCAGTAACCCCGCGGTGATACGAGGATCACCCGCTTAGGTGTGGAGCTTCCTCTTGAGCCACTAGGTAAGCTCCCCGGAGCAGTGTTGGTGTCCATGGGGCAATTGTACCCACCGCTCGGACTGGGATAGCGGGGAAGCGGAGCGACACCACCACTGCCTTGATCTCAGAGAGTAACCGAGCGATCTGATCCAGCAATACACTCCCGACTTCGCGTACGTTTACCTGGCATACACGCCAGGTAAACGCACGCGTAGTCCCCGGCTGACAGTCTCCAGACGCAGATGTGCCCCGGTTGCCCGGGGCACATCTTTTGTTCGGATACCCAACCTGCTAAATGGCTACGTCTGCGTCTACCCAGTCGAAGGTCTTGGTTACGGCCTTCTTCCAGTTGCGATAGAGACGATCGCGCTCGGTTATGTCCATCTGGGGTGTCCAACGCTTGTCTTCAGCCCAGTTGTCCACGACATCTTGCTCGCCATTCCAGAAGCCAACAGCGATGCCGGCAGCGTAGGCAGCACCCAGTGCAGTCGTCTCAGCGACTACTGGGCGTACGACCGGAACACCGACCATGTCAGCCTGGAATTGCATAAGAGTGTTGTTAGCGGTCATACCGCCGTCAACTTTGAGCTCAGCGAGCTTTGCTCCTGAATCTGCTTCCATGGCGTCCAATACCTCGCGGGTCTGGAAAGCGGTAGCTTCCAGGGCCGCGCGGGCAATGTGGCCACGGTTCACATACCTGGTCAAGCCCACGATGGCACCGCGAGCATCGCCGCGCCAGTACGGGGCAAAGAGCCCAGAGAATGCCGGTACGAAGTAGCAGCCGCCGTTGTCCTCAACCGAGAGAGCGAGCTTTTCGACCTCGGGTGAGGAGTCGAACATCTTCAGGTTGTCGCGCAGCCATTGGATGAGCGAACCTGTTACAGCGATTGACCCTTCGAGTGCATAGACAGGCTTTTGATCGCCGATCTGATAGCACAGCGTGGTCAGCAGGCCATTCTTGGAGAAGACCGGGGTTTGTCCGGTATTCATCAGCATGAAGCAGCCTGTGCCGTAGGTGTTCTTTGCTTTGCCGATATCGAAGCAAGCCTGACCGAAGGTTGCAGCCTGCTGGTCACCCAGGTCGCCTGCAACGGGAAGTCCAGCAACAACTGGTTCCTTGGCATAGCCATAGACCATCGATGACGGCTTGATTTCAGGAAGCATGGACATCGGAATCGTCATGTCTGCTGCGATGTCTTCGGCCCATGCAAGGGTCGTAACATCCATCAGCATCGTGCGCGAGGCATTAGAAACGTCGGTGATGTGAATACCACCTTCAACGCCGCCCGTCAGATTCCAGATGAGCCAGGTATCGATATTACCCATGAGAAGCTTGCCCTCGTTGGCGGCAGCGCGAGCGCCGTCGACATTATCGAGGATCCACTTCACCTTGGGGCCTGAGAAGTACGTTGCCAGTGGTAGACCCACGCGGGCAGCGTACTTGTTTTGATCGCCGCCGCCGAGCTCATCGACGATGGCTTGAGTCCGGGTGTCCTGCCACACAATTGCGTTATAGCAAGGCTTGCCCGTGGTCTTATCCCAGACGACCGTGGTCTCACGCTGGTTGGTAACGCCGATCGATGCGATGTCGTCCTTGGTGACAGCCGCGGCGTTCAGCGCACCCGTGATGACCTGTACGGTACGGGTCCAGATTTCAATGGGATCGTGCTCAACCCATCCAGCACGCGGGAAGATTTGCTCATGTTCGAGCTGATGGCTTCCCACAATACGTCCGGAGTGATTGAAGACGATTGCCCTGGAGCTGGTCGTACCTGAGTCAATAGCTAGGATGTACTTTTCTGACATTGTTCCTCCACATCTGTGAGTTGGATATAAGTGATTGCTGTTGGTGTCCTACGGAGTCTCCTACTACCGTCCCAGTAGTAAGTCTTAGGACTGATATTTGGTGGTCTACTAGGGGTTTTACTCTGCTGGACTCCTCCACAGCAGTTGTTGAAACCCGTCGGATCATGCTCCGGGAACCACGAGTGGTGATTCCCGGCTCACGATTGTGATCAGGTGGCTACGATCACGCCCACGGTACTTGGGCGACTGCCAGGTAGGCCAAACCGGCGATAACACCGCCGACGATTGGTCCGGCAACCGGAACCCAAGAGTAACCCCAGTCATTACCACCCTTGTTCGGGGATGGCATGATTGCGTGCCAGAGCCGAGGTCCGAGGTCACGAGCTGGGTTGATGGCGTATCCGGTGGGACCACCGAGCGAGGCACCAATAGCCACGATCAGCAGTGCAACACCGAGGGCATTAAGCCAACCCATACCGCCAGCAGAAGCATTCTGGTAGCCACTGATGAGAACGACAAATACCAGTACGAAGGTGGCAATTGCCTCAGTGACGAAGTTCCATGCATAGGAACGTTCGGCTGGGCCGGTGGAGAAGACACCAAGCTTGGAGCCTTCTGGCTGATCGAGGTCGAATTGCTTCTTGTACGTCAACCACGCCAGCGCCGCACCAACGAAGGCGCCGACGAACTGAGCGATGATGTAGATGCAAATCGTTCCGAGGCTGACCGGTATTGCACATCCAGAGCCATCAGCAAGTCCGACGAAGCAAGGATCTGCTTCGCCAATCTTGGATGCTGCGATGCCAAGGGTAACGGCCGGGTTCAGATGGCCGCCAGACTGGAAGGCGACAAGAACGCCGGAGAAGACCGCGAGGCCCCATCCGAAGTTAATGAGAAGCCATCCACCACCCTGGCCCTTACTTTTATTAAATGATGCGTTCATGCACACGCCAGCACCAAGGAGGAGCAGCATTGCCGTGCCCATAAACTCTGACAGGAACAACTGTCCGAGCGAAATCGCGAGAGGCATATAGGTCTCACTTTCTGGCATCCCCAATGATGCCCACTAGTCGATAGTGTCCATCATTCACCATTTTTAACGTATGATCTAGGGCATGGGAGAATGTGCAGAAAGAAGGGATCGCAATGCACGAGCGCTACGAAGAAATGCACGAAGCCTGTGTTCGCTACTACGTCCAAGAAGAGACGATGGAAGCAATAGCGAGACATTTGCAGTTGTCACGGTCATCTGTCTCCCGTCTCCTGGCTGAAGCTCGTCACACCGGGATGGTGAGAATCACCGTCGAAGCACCCCAAGGGTCATCCTCTCCGGTGGCCCGTTCTGTGGCTGCAATTTTCGGGGTGAACGTCCATTTGGTGACGGTTGGGGAGTCGGCGTCGATCGCGACCAGATTCGAGCGAGTGTCCAAGTTGGCGGCGGCATTGTTGCGGGATTCGGTCAATGACGGAGACCTGATCGGAGTGGCCTGGGGGGTCACGTTGTCGAACATCGTACCCTTCATCGAAAAGCGTCCTTTGCACGATGCGACCATTGTTCAGATGAATGGCGGTACGAATATCCACGACACCTCAGCCCGTCACGTCGCGGCGATCCTGCAGTCGTTGTCGCAGAGCTTCGATGCCCGCATCGTACAGTTCCCCGTACCGGCGTTCTTCGACTATGCGGAAACCAAGGAAGCGATGTGGAGGGAGCGCTCAGTGAAACTGGTCCTCAACCTTCAGGACAAGCTCAACATCGCCATCTTTGGGATCGGTTCGGTGGATGCGCGCGTACCTTCGTATGTCTACACGGCGGGGTTCCTCGATGAGGAAGAGATGGGGCTGATCCGCGAGCAGGGGATTGTTGGGGATGTGTGTACGGTGTTGTTCCGTGAGGATGGCACCTATGAAGACATCGATCTTAACCAGCGGGCCTCAGGGCTGACACCGGCCGAACTCCAGCAGATTCCGAAGAGAATCGGTGTTATTGCGGATCCATCGAGGGCGCGGGCTTTGTTGGGTGCTTTGCGGGCCAAGACGATCACCGACTTGGTGTGCGATGACACGACAGCACGGGCTTTGCTGGACCTCCTCGACCCTGAAGACCAACGGAAAACACCACGTCACTAGGACTGTGGCGGGGTTTGTTGAGGCTCGAGAATGCCTCCGCAGAAGTCGGCGATGTACTGGGCGAGGAGTTTAGGATGGGTTGCCAGGAGGTGTGGGTCAGCCCCTGGTAGCTGATATTCCATCGCGTTGATCTGCTTGGCTAAGGATTGTGCATTTACCCTGCCGGTTTGGTCTTCACTAGCGGATATTACGAGTGCAGGGGCAGTGACGGAACTCAGATCGGCGCCTATGTCGGCGACTGAGAGAGCATCCAAGGCTTCGAGGATTTTCGTCTTTCCGACACCCTTGAACATGAATGATGGAGTAATCTTCACCACAGCTCGCTGGCGGCTTAGCAGTGCTGCTGATGGTACGACCGGGGTTGAAATCAGTACGAGGTGGTCGACTTTGGTTGGATACTTACTGGCCATGCGGATGGCAACCAACCCTCCGAGAGAGTACCCCACTAGGTCTGCTTTTTGCGCCCCATTAGTCTCCATGACATCAGCGATCGCCTCAACAGCAGCGTCCATGTTAAATCCCGCTGTGTCATTCGGCTTCAGCCCCTTGAGCCACGGCGCCACCATCCGCTGATCAGGGTTAATAGCTCCCACCACATCCTGCCAAGCAGGAGGCGACTGCCCAGGCCCATGCAAAAAGATCAACAGCGGAGTATCCATGGGTCAATCTTCTCACGACCGGGGGTCGTCTTAGGGACTGTGGTGAGGAAAACTCGCTCAAGTCCATACCTTAGCCCCCGGTCATCCTGCCGAAGGCAGGACCCCCGGCAGCCGACGTAGGGTCTGGGGTTGCGCTTGCTAGCTAAAGTCCATACGTCGGCCGCCGGGGGTCCTGCCTGACGGCAGGATGACCGGGGGCTAAGGTAGGGTCTGGGGTTGCGCTTGCTGGCTAAAGTCCATACGTTGGCTGCCGGGGGTCCTGCCTGACGGCAGGATGACCGGGGGCTAAGGTAGGGTCTGGGGTTGCGCTTGCTGGCTAAAGTCCATACGTTGGCTGCCGGGGGTCCTGCCTGACGGCAGGATGACC
>WQYJ01000116.1 GCA_009781325.1 Propionibacteriaceae bacterium
CCGCGTAGTCGAAGGTTCGCAGCACCTGTTCAACGTCATGCCATGGGTAGACCTCCAAGGCCCAGACCATGGCCAAGCCGGGCTTCAAATCAACGTCAACGCCATCCCAACAGTGGACATGGTACGTGACAAAGGGGGCGGACCCAACTCCCGCCTGACAAAGGGTGACGGACCCAACTCCCGCTTGATGTGACAATGGCAACGGTCCTTCTTGTCATATCCCAACTCCCGGTCATCCTGCCGCAGGCCGGACCCCCGGCAGCCGACGTAGGGACTTGGCTAAAGACCTACCCAAGTCCCTAGATCAGCTGCCGGGGGTCCTGCCTGGCGGCAGGATGACCGGAGGCTAAGCTATACGTTCCCTTGACCCGTCCCCACCTCAGCAAGTCGAAAAGCCACAATGTCAGCAATCAGCTCCACAGGCACAGGCTTATCCCACGGGATACGGATCGTACCCTTCGAGGTCTCATAACCCGTCAAACGATCGGCAAAAGCCTCAACTCCCGACCCAGTGGGATAGATACCCAGATGCTTCTTAGTAGCACCAAACCAAATCAGCGTCTGCCCTTGCCAAAAAGCAGGCATGTCATAGCTAATCCGCTCTTTCGCCTCCGGCGCCGTCCGATGAATCGTATGTCGAATCTGCTCCAAAACAACCTGCTGAGACTCAGGCAGCTGGCAGATGTACTCATCGATAGTGGTGAACCGATCCATACGCAATCTCCCTCTCGCACTAATAAATCGATACTATCGGCAGAACCCGGCAGTACGGCCTGTGCATAACCCCCCATCCGACGCTTGTCTCTGATATTATGTATATACAACACGTATATACCAAGAAGGTGAAGAGATGGCTACAGGAGCAGTGTTTCGCACGAATCGTACCCAGGCAGTGAGGTTGCCCAAGGCTGTTGCGTTTGCCGACAATGTCCAGAGGGTGTCCGTCAGGATTGAGGGTGACTCCCGCGTACTGACACCTGTGAGTGGTTCATTTCAGCAGTGGGCAGCCTCCCGCTTAGCCCAAGACCCCGACTTCCTGGCAGATCGTGACCAAGGTATTGCACAAGAAAGAAACTGGGAATGAGTACGGGATACATGCTCGACACAAGCATCCTCGTGGAACTACTTCGAGGTCGAGCTGACTCCCTATTAAGCCAACTCGACCGCGAGGCTGGCAACCTCTGTGTCTCAATGATCACAGTTATGGAACTCGACTATGGAGTCGAGCGCTCGAATCAGTCGAAGAACATGCGCCATGATGTTGACGATCTACTTTCTTTGTTGCAGGTGAAGGATTTCGATCGCCCAGCAGCCATGCACACAGGGTCAATTCGGCGAACTCTAGCTGATCGCGGTGAATCCATTGGCCCCTACGATTCACTGATTGCCGGGCATGCCCGATCACAAGGATGCACAATCGTCACAAGCAACCTGCGAGAATTCGCGCGAGTACCAGCCTTGACCTCGGTTGATTGGCTGGCAACTAGCGAGACGTGACAATGGGGATGTGATGATGGGGACGGACCCAACTCCCGCCTGATGTGCTAAAGGCAACGGTCCTCTTTGCCATATTCCAACCCCCGGTCATCCTGCCGCAGCCTGAATCCACCGATGGGGGTCTGGGATTTGGTTTGTGGACTGTTTTTTGTGTGGTTGGGGGTGTTGGGTGGGGTGGTGTGGGTTGTGGGCATGGGGTTGTTCCCGGTCTGTCCGGGTTTTCCACTGGGGGTCCTTTCATGATGGTGGGTGTGGGGGTGGGGTTAGCGTCGTGGGGGTGGGTGTGTGTTGGTGAATAGGGTGAGCCAGGCGGTGGCCCATCGCCAGTTGTGGGGGAGGTGGAGGAAGGTGGTGCGGGCACGGGTAGCGATGCGGGCGGGGACATGGATCAGGCGTTGGCGGAGGGTGGCGGGGGTGGCTCGGGTGAGGGTGGTGTCGTGGGTGAGGCTGGCTAGTGCGCGTAGGAGGTTGAAGGTGATCGCTGCCAGGGTGAGCCACACGGTGTTGGCGGGGAAACTCGCGGAGGGTAGGTGGGCCAGGGCGGAGTCTTTCAACGCGGAGTTGACTTGTTCGATGATGGCGTGGCGGCGGTGGATCACGGTGAGGGTGGCAGCATCATAGGTGGGGGGTGCGTTGGTGATGAACGCATGGTATTTCCATAGGGGGAATAGGCCGTCTTGGTGGTGGGGCTGTTTCTCGGTGGGGTCTGGTTCTCGGTGGATGATGAGTCGGCAGGGTAGGGGTGTGGTGGTGGTGGAGAATGCGGTGAAGGGTGTTTCTGCGACTTCTCCGATCAGGGGTTCTTTGGTGTCGGAGTCGAGTAGTGGGGTCCACTGGTGGTCCGGGATCGCAGCGATGGCGTTTTTCTCGGCGGTGGTTTTCCTCACGGTAATCGACACCCAGCCTTGAGCGTCCCTGAGCACACCAACGATGTCGCGGGTGTAGAACCCTGAGTCGGCGCGTAACCATAGTTGGCGTCCAGCTACCGATGTGTGGCACAGATGCTGGAGGGTTTCCCGCACCAGATGATGGGCTCCGCGTACTGAATGTGCGGATCCTGCGCGTAGCCGCTGACCGATGATAATCGGAGAGAAGTCCTCTGCTGAGGCGGTGATCAGTAGAGCACTGAGTCCACGGACTTTCTTCTTACGTCCGAACACCGCACCCTGTTTGGTTGCACCGAACACTTCCACAATGGTGTCGTCAATATCGATCATCACTGGTGAGTCATCCACAGATCCGAACATTTCGGTATGCTCATCCAACTGGGCCAGTAATCGTGACGCGACTGCATCCACTTGACGGGTATGACCGAAGGTGAAACTACGTAGGAAGGATCCCAGCGTGGAGGGGGCACGCATCCCAGTAAACAACTGAGGCATTCCCCCATGACGAATCCGATCCATATCATCGATACTGTCTGCCCCAGCCAGCATCCCCGCGATCAACGATCCGATCTTCACCCCCGGATTTGCACCGGTAGCACCAGGAAGTCGAACATGGTGGTCAACCAGGTCAAACAACCCGATTGTTTCTGCCAAACGCATCGCTGGAACCAGTCCCGCGTAACCCACCAAATGCGTGTCATCGAACTTCGCTGTGACACGAGCCGGGCTCTGTGATAGTTTCATCTCGGAGATGCTTTCTTTTATGGGCACGATAGCCGATTTACAACAACTATTATCCCATGTCAGAAAGCATTTCCTTATTTACCACCCCGCAAAAACACAACAAAATCGGTGGATTCAGGCTGCGGCAGGATGACGGGGGATCGCTGCTTCTGGGAAATCCTGATAGAGTGATTTGAAAGGTACCTCGTACCTGACCGCCGCAATGGAGTACTGGGCAAGAACTGCGGATTAATGGTCGGTGCGCGAAGAGTGGGTGCCGAATCACTTATCTGGAGGAGATATGTTCACATTCCAACGCGCGAAAAAGACGCTGCCCCTACTCACTGCGATCGTCGTAGTTCTTGGCGTACTCCTATCTTTTTCGGCCCCAGCCATGGCAGCCAACGACGTTTTCCGGATTGTCTTGAGATACTACGATCCGATTCAGATCACCTATACGATTCAATATCCCGCCCAGGACGACCGCGGGCAGTGGACAGGTCCAGAAGATGTCCCCATTGGTGGTGCGGGGGTTCCAGACCCGGCAAATAAGTTCGGCATTACTGACTACCTAGCAACTCAGATCTACTGTGTTGACCCATTTACCCCATTCCATAACCGTGTGGCTGGTTTGGGAGGCAGCTTCGCCTGGGATACCGGCGCGATGTCAGACACTTTGTCGGGGTACGTGTCCGCCGCTCCCTGGGTGTGGTCAGGTGCGATGCAGGTGTACGGAGATGCCGTGAGTTGGATCGCCATGAACGGCTATCACGGCAATTACAACTACAAAGGCACCGACGATCCCGAGTCCCAAGCCAGTGTGGCTCGGTTGAACACCATGTTCCCCGGCATCGGCCCGACACTGATCGATAAAGAGATCGCTGTGATGGCGACTAAGGTTGCCATTTGGAAGACTATCGCAGGTTCCAGCGTGGAGATTCTGAGTACGACCCTCGACGGGACTGCCAAGAGAACAACATTTGATGCCTTGGTAACTGCCCTGGTCAACGAGGGTGCTACGGTGCTGGATCCGGCGGGAAGACTCCCACTGACTGGTGAGTTGACCTCGACATCGATGACACTGCAGATCAGCGACATAGGCGCTATCTATGATGACTCAACGAGCGCTGCCTATGACATTTATGGTCCTCTGACAGCCGAAGCAAACCTGGAGAATGCGCCAGTTGGAAGCACATTGGAGGACATGGACAGGGTCTTCCTCACAGCAACAGGGCTGAACACTAATGGTGTCCAGTTCATTACCTCGGTTGCACCCGATCCATTGACCGCCCTGCCGACAGACAGCGTACCTGGAACAACAGACCCTGCGCAGTACGTCACCGGCACTGGGGCTGGAACCACATGGACCAGCGACGAGTTCTACCTCGCGATCCCGAAGACCCGTACTGATCCAGACCGCGGTGACGCACTGATGGTGAACGCCGCGGCGATGTCCCCGAAAGTCACGGTCAATGAAGGTACGCCAGTAGTCTTTGCCTTCGCCAACAACGATGTTCAGGATTGGGACGCAATCCAAGCATTTATCGGAGCCACAACCGCTAATCAGCAGGTCAATCTCTATGCGAGGGCGAACTGGTTCACCGGGGATACAACCCTGGGAAGCCTCTATGTCACCAAGCAGGTCGATATGGGTTCGCCGATGACCACCGATCAGGAGTTCGAGTTCGCGGTCTACCTCAGTAAGGACAGCCAGGATCCAAACCCACACCGCCTGGACTTGAGCGAGAACCCAGTTAGCGGTGCTTTCAGCGTCGATACAACGGCGAATACCTTCACTCTCAAGGACTCCGGAATAGCGTTTATCCAAGGTCTGCCGATGGTTGTCAGCGGCGGAAACACCGCCTATGAGTACTACTACTGGGTGGAAGAGGTGAACCTGTCGGCAGACTTTGATACCCCGCATCTTGAGGTTGCTAACGGCTCCACCCTGGCATCCTCGGTTGATGGAGCTAGAATCGGGCCCTTCATGGTCAACGATTCCCCAGGCCCGTCGGTAACGCTGGTGACGGCGACGAACACTCGCGGTCAATCCGAGTTGCTGATCACCAAAAAGCTCTCGGGAAAGCTGGAGGCCTGGGGTGTCACTGACACCACGCCGTACGAAGTCAGGATCAAGGACCTCACCAATAACAACTACCTAACCTTCACAGGCAGTGGTGCAACGTATTCCTGCACGGGCAACACTGGCAGTTCTGATCCGGACAGTGCCGATCTGATTATGATTACCGCAGGTCAGGCGGTGAGGATCACGAATCTGTGGACGAATGTGGCTTATCAAGTTGAAGAAGTCAAAGGTGTGCAATTCACGACCACGTATCAGGGCAATCCTGCGACACTGACCTCTGGTACATCCTCGACGGTCACGATCACAAATACCTATGGTGACAAACCGCTGATCGAGACGGGCGGAACAGTTGCTGCCTTCGTTGGAGATCCTCCAATTGGCGGGTTGCCTGGGGTTGCTGGAGGAATTTCGATTCTTCTTGGTCTGGGATTGCTGATCGCAGGGAGCAGGAAGGAGCTTGCTAAAGACCTTGTCAGCTAGGTGGATCCCGCAGATCGCAGGGGCCAAACGAACACCCGGCGCACGTAGTTAGGCAAGCCTGATCTTACTTGAAGGTTATTTCCTCACCCGATAAGACTTGGGTATGGCCAAAGTCCTTTCTGCCGCGCGCCGGTTCCCGTTTCTAGCCGGAACCCTGCTCGTGATCGGTGTTGCAGGTGTCTTAGCGTGGCTGTGGCCCGTGGCTGTTCCCTGGGTCCTTGGTGTCTCTGCCGGTGCCATGGCGGTACGCTCGGCTATTGAGATCGTACGCGAGCTGCGCTCGGGCACCTTCGGGGTAGACATTCTCGCGGTGACAGCTATTGGATCGACGATCGCGGTGGGGGAGACCTGGGCGTCGATCATCATCGTACTGATGCTGACTGGCGGGGAGGCTCTGGAGGAGTACGCAGCCGGTCGGGCCCGCAAGGACCTCACCTCTTTGGTGTCTAATGCTCCCAGTCTTGCTCATCGCATTGATGCTGATGGAACCGTGGCTGATTATGACGTAGCCGAGATCAGCATTGGTGACGAGATCCTCGTACGCGCATCCGAGATCGTACCTCTTGATGGTGTGCTGATCTCGGAATCCGGGGAATTCGATGACTCGTCGCTGACAGGGGAGTCTCTGCCGCAGACCAGGGTTACTGGTGACACGGTCTACTCCGGGTCGATCAATGGTCCGGCAGCGGTGACAATCAAGGTAACCAGCCGAGCCGAGGACTCCCAGTATCAGCGCATCGTTGCTCTGGTGGAGGAGGCTGCAGAGAGCCGTGCTCCAATGGTACGACTGGCAGATCGGTACGCGCTGCCCTTCACAGCGGTGTCGTTGGCGATCGCCGGGATTGCGTGGGCGGTTTCGGGGAATCCGCTGCGATTCGCTGAGGTGTTGGTTGTGGCGACCCCGTGCCCGCTGATCATTGCTGCGCCGGTTGCATTCATGGCTGGGATGAGCCGTTCAGCTCGGCGCGGGGCGATCATTCGAGCATCCGGGACTCTGGAGAAATTGCATCGGGCGGTGACCTTCGCTTTCGATAAGACAGGCACGCTGACC
>WQYJ01000117.1 GCA_009781325.1 Propionibacteriaceae bacterium
GCGGAAGTAGAAACCGACCCCGCGCCCATCCGGTCCACCGTCTTTGCGCCGCTTGGCCCACACGATGTGCGAGACATACCTAAATCCCCAAGCCTCAATCACAGACAGCCCCTCGGGGAGCAGCGCATTCGGCACCCACAAGTAGAGATGCGCATCATCGGCCGCACAGTCAGCCACGGGAATGGCCTTGATAGCATCGATTGCCAGGGTTGAATAGCGATCCAATCGGCGGTGTTCAGGGGCGACTTTGCCCGTACGATTCGCAAATCTCCAGGGTGGATCTGCGAGGATGGTGTGAAAACCGCCGTCCACGCTTGGCAGTGGTTCCACACTACCGTCTTCCCGAAGAGGGACCGCCGACATCCCTGTCATGCGACCACCGTACCGCAAATCTGATCGCTTGTGGAAGCAGTCTAGTCAGCGGGCATAACCTAACAAGTTATTCGTCTGCGATGTCGCGTCTTTTTGTCATATTCCGCAAGTGGTAAATGACGAATAAGACCGTTGCCACTGTTAGCATTTAGGCTCCTCCTTCAAGTAATGAAGTGAGGAAGAGGGATTCTGTACGCTCGTGGGCATCCTGGTCTTCAGGGCGTACCTCAAGGTCAACGGTCAGTGATGTGAGGTCTGAAGTTGCTGGTAATGATTCGTTCTCCACGACATCCAGTCCCAGGGGCGGCAAAACGACTAGTCTTTGCGCAGGCTCGAACAAAGGCGCCCAGAGGTTCTTCTTCAGGTTTGGGTCCGCAAAGATCGCCAAGCCAGTCTCACCGAGCAGCGGCTGTTGGATGTCAATGTGCGGAGCAGTCCCTGCGATCTCATTCAGGTTGTCGGTGCCAAGCAGGCAGAGCTTAGCCATATTCACGCACTGCTGGACAGCATGGAAGCTCTGGGCTGTGGTGTCAGATGACTTGCCATAGTTGCCAAAATCAGCATCAAGCTTTCGGCACATGTATCTTTGTTGGAAAACTGAGCCGTTATCCAAGAAGATCACAGGGTTGGCCAGCATTTCTTCGACAACAGAAACAGCGACATCCCAGGTTGGGAATGTCCGTGAGAAGGCAGCTTGCGCAAGTGAATTGACGTAGTCCTTCAAAATCCCTTCAAGATAGTTCTCGAGATCCCACAGAGGTTCCAAGTGCTCGCTCCATGTCACCACGGTAGCCAGTTCTTCCGGGATTGTGATCAACGGCATAAGTTGATTCACTCCTGGCTTGATGAGGTTCTTGACCCGGTAGAACTTGTTCTTGTCATTCGAGGAAAATATCTGGGCAAGCATCGCCCAATCCTGAAGCCACAGGTCGATTGCTTGATCAATATCGCGTTCCCAGGATTGGTAGTAACCAGTGATCTCGGTCGTAGTTTCCTCAGCAAGTTCCCTCTGTACGCGTCTCTTCAAGTCCATGAAGAACCACAGGGGACTGTCGAAGAGGTTGTCCGCACCCTGTTCTTCCATGAGATCTAAAGCCTCTGAGCATGTAAATACATCACGGATAAACCCGAGCGGAGGATCGAGGCTCAGGTTCGTACTGGCAGGGACTCTCTGATCCATGTATGTCTCGATAAGGATGTGCCTCAGTGCGATCTTTGCCGTGGCCGGATCAGAGACCCATTCCGCGTACGCCGGCCACCAGCCTTGCGCATAGGAGTCCACATAGCCATGGCCAAACATGTCCCCGGCAGCATGAATCATGAAACCTAGTGCATAGGCAAGGTTCTTCTCACGCTCTGACGGGGATGAATCCTGCAGGCGGCGAAACATCAAGTCCACCCACTTTCCGGAGTTCTTCTTCTGGATCGTGCCCTGACCGAGGATGTAATCCGGGAAGAAATCCGGCCCAATTGAACCTGCTCGAAAAGCCGACGGATAGTGCAGTACGGCATCTCTGACCTCCCCAGGAGGTGCGAAGGTTCCCACACCGGGCAGCACAATTGTGTTTGCCTGCAGGTCTTCAATCAGCATATTCGTCACATAGATGTGAGTCTTGTTCTTCATTGCTTCCTTCCTCACTTAGTCCTTGTGAGCCATAGGTCGCCATTATCGTCAGTGATACCTTTGGTCTTCGCTGGGACACCTAGATGTCCCAATAAACCAGTGTGAAGCATCCCACAAGGCAAAACAATGGGGAGAACTCCCCAATGCCGAGTGTGACTAGTGGGGATAGCACCAATCACAGCGTAAAGCAGCTAGTGTTTTTCTATGACAGAAAGGGCAGATGCCGTTCTCGCGGATACATCGCAGGATGAGTATGTAACTCAGCGAAGCAGTCGTCGTATGATGTGGCCCAGCATTCTTGTCGTGGTTTTTCTGCACATGGTCAGCTTCGTCGTGAATCTCGATGCCGCCATCATGGGTACGAAGCCCTCTAGTGTAGGAATCGTCGTTTCAGCAGCACTCATCCTGGCATGGGTAGCCATCGGCGTACTCATGGGATTCTTCCGCAAACCAAAGTTCGTGGTGTGGGCATTGGGCTTTTGGCTCGGATCGGTGCTCGTGGTGGTATGTGGCTTTGCCCTAGACACTGGTAACTGGATAAGTGCACTCATCATGGGTGCCGCTATTCTCGTACTGGTTCCCTGCTACCCACTAGCAGCAATCCTTCCAGTAGAAGATGCTCAAGCTGCGATCATCACCATGGTCCTGACCTGTGGGATCACCCTCGCCGCCTATGCCATCGCAGCAGGCCTGCGCCGTATCAATTCAAATTCGTGCCAAGGGGCCAGGCCACGCCTAGACCCTACGTCGGCCGCCGGGGGTCCTGCCTAGCGGCAGGATGACCGGGGGGGTTAGGTCCCGCGAGTCAAGCACCGCGCAACAGACACCGATAGCAACCCCAAAACCCTTCCCCTGGTCATCCTGCCGAAGGCAGGACCCCCGGCAGCCAACGTAGGGACCCAACCACAAGTGCACCAAGGGGCCGGTTCGATTGGCACGTTGTGGTGGTACGGATCACGTCTGTAAGCGCCTTGGTTGTCCTGATGTCAATCCAGACAGGGCACTGATGTGTCAGTGGTACGTGAGACAATGAACGTCATGCAGCTAGATCAGACCTTCGACATTGTGGCTAGTCTGACTGATGCTCACATTTTGGTGGCAGTGAGCCACGACCGGGGTGCCTTTAACCGAGGCCTGGGCTACTTTCGACAGGGTCGTGTCAAAAATATATCCTGGGATCCGGCTCGGTCCCAGGTGCAAGGCCGAGTACGGGGAAGTAGGGCAAACCCCTATACCACCACAGCAGCGATCGCTGTTCGTGACGGCCGACTAGCAATCACGGGTAGCCAATGTACCTGCCCGATGTTCATGGATTGTAAGCATGTCGTTGCGCTGCTCATGGCTGCCCGTGTGCTGGCCTCTGCAAGCATCGAGGCTGCTGTCCCGCAATGGCGCCAACAGTTGACTACCCTCATGCCAGCCCAGAAATCCGCCGACCGACATCAACCGCCCGATGGCTATGCTCCGTTGGCACTGCAGTTCCGGGTGGACGGAATTACGATGGCCGTGTCTCAACCCACATTGTTCTCCTCAGCATCGCAGCTCAGTGTATCGATCCGTCCCGTCTGCCAGGAGAAGCCTGGAAAGTGGGCGTCGTCGTATAGGTTGACCTGGCGGGGTACCGCTACCTATGCGTCCTATTCATCGCAGGTCTTCGATCCCGCCAAAGTGGAGTGGCTAAGCAACTTGAGTAGCCTAAACTCAGAAATCGGCTACTACTTCTACGGTGCCGAAACACGCTGGCAAAAGCTGGACGGCTTTGCCGACATTGGGTTGTGGCCTCTGTTGCAGACCGGTCGGCTCCTGGGTGTGCCATTCGTCGGGACCTCCGCCAAAGACGAGGTACGACTGGCGCATCGTAGTGCCCTGCAAGCTAACATCACCCGAATCGGTGATGACTTGAGCCTTGAACGCTTCGTAACCTTTGATGACCAGCCGACCTCTGCTACTTTGCTGGGCGCAGTCGGGCATGGTGGCATATTCGCCGTGGAGGTTGGACGCAGCGGGCGCGTTTTGACACTTGCTCAAGCCGAACCACGTTTAACTGACGACCACTTGCGCCTCCTGACTCTGTCCGGAGTCACCGTACCGGCTGATGACGTTGACGATTTCATGGGGCAGTTTTACCCGCTGCTGCGTCGCCGATTGCGGGTGACCAGCACCGATGGCAGCGTTGATCTGCCGACACCGCCGCGTCCTATCCTGGTTGGTCGAGTTTGGGCAGACTCCGCTTGGCAAGTCGAGGTGGCTTGGACATGGCGGTACGGGCAGGTGACGTATCCTTTTGTCGACGATTCACTGGGGGCGACCCCGCGCGACGATCTCGTCGAAAGAATAATCCTGACCAGTGTCGAACTGGCTGTGGCAGATATGCCGGGGTTTGCCGGGTTCCAACTCGGGCAGGTCAGTAGGTTCGTCGGTGGCGGCGGTCTGCAGGCGAGGGCCTTTAGTGAGACTGTCCTGCCGCTATTGCAGGAACACCCGGATGTAGAGATCGTTATCGATGATCCGCTTCCGGAATACCGCGACATCGCCGAGACTGCGAGTATCAGCTTGTCAACCAGCGATTCAGGCGATAACGACTGGTTCGATCTCGGTGTGAAGATCACCGCTGGTGGCATCGTCCTACCTTTCCAGGATGTTTTCCTGGCACTCGCTGCTGGGCAACAGCAGATGGTGTTAGCAGGTGGTGAGGTTGTTCGAATCGACGATCCCGTACTGACTCGATTGCGGGATTTGATCGATGAAGCCCGAGCCCTATCCGATCAGCCGACTGGTCCGCTGCGCATCAGCAGATACCAGACCGGGCTGTGGTCTGACCTGACTGAGGTAGCCGACGATGTCTTGCAGGCGGATGCCTGGCGGGAGTCTGTGAGTGACTTGATCGAGCTGGTCAATCGGGGTGAGGGCGTCTCACCTATTGAGTTGCCAGCCGGACTCACCGTACAAATGCGCCCATACCAGCACCATGCCTTCGAGTGGTTGACCTTTCTCGACACCCACCGCTTGGGCGGTATTCTGGCTGACGACATGGGGCTAGGCAAGACAGTTGAGGTCCTAGCTTGGATCGCTGGTGTGGTAGAACGCCGTGGTGGTGGAGACGACCATGGGATTGTCCGCGGTCCTGACGGTACGCCCTCGCCATTCATGGTGGTGGCCCCCGCCTCGGTAGTCGGGAACTGGGTGACCGAGGCTGGCCGTTTCACACCTAGTCTGCGTGTGGTCGCCCTGACCGAGACATTAGGCAAGTCTTCAACCCTGCTGGATGATGTGGTGCGTGATGCCGACGTCATCGTCATGTCGTACGCGATTTTCCGACTGGACAACGACGAGTTGGCGAAAATCACATGGCAGGGGCTGATCCTAGATGAAGCCCAGTTCGTTAAGAATGCCCGCAGTGTTGGCAACAAGCTAGCCCGCTCGCTTCGAGCCCGTGTGAAGTTAGCAGTGACAGGTACGCCGCTGGAGAACGATGTTATGGAGCTATGGGCGCTACTCAGCATCGTTGCACCGGGGTTCGGCGGCTCTGCTAAGTCGTTCAAGGAAGTGTACGGAACTCCGATCACCAAGGCGGCAACAACACGACAGCGTCGCCGCATCGCAGCAGCTACCCGATCAACTCCACGGAATTTCCGAGCCTATGACGCCATGCAGGTCTCAGCGGATGAAGAGGAGGTCATGAAGCTAGGTGACCAGCGTCTGTCTCAGTTGCGGCGGCGTCTTCGTCCCCTGATGTTGCGGCGTACAAAAGAGCTTGTCGCTCCCGAATTGCCCAGCCGCCAGGAGCAAATCTTAGAGGTCGGGTTGTCGACGCGCCACCGGACCATCTACGACACATATCTACAACGTGAGCGTCAGCGAGTCTTAGGCTTGTTGGATGACCTCGATCGTAACCGCTTCGCTATCCTCCGCTCACTCACGATTCTGCGTCGCCTGGCTCTCGACGCGTCATTGATCGAACCGGTGAAGTATGCCGGCGTGCCGTCGGCGAAGCTGGATACTTTGATTGAGCAGGTGGAAGAGGTGGTAGCCAGCGGGCATCGGGCACTGGTGTTTAGTCAGTTCACGACTTTCCTTGCTAAAGCCACACAGCGATTGGACAAGGCTGGTATCGACTACACCTATCTAGACGGGCACACACGGTCCCGAGACAAGGTGATTTCCCGGTTCCGCAACGAGGACATCCCAGTATTCTGCCTTAGCCTCAAGGCTGGGGGATTTGGTTTGACGTTAACCGAGGCCGACTACGTCTTTCTGCTTGACCCATGGTGGAATCCGGCAACCGAGCAGCAAGCCATCGATCGTACCCACCGCATTGGTCAAACGCGCGGTGTCATGGTTGTTCGCCTAGTGAGTGAAGGAACGATTGAGGAAAAGGTCATGGCCCTGCAGGCCCGCAAACGCGAGGTTTTCAAGGCGGTGCTAGCCGACGATGACGCCGAGGCGTCCTTCGCATCCTCTCTTAGCGCCGAAGATATCCGCGGCCTGCTCCTAGAGTGAAAGCATTATCGACTTAGCCGTCAAGACCCATCCAAAACACCTCCTGATTTGCCCAATTGTGTGCCAGGGGGCCGGGAGGCTGTTGCATGAATCAGAATCTGGTTTTTTTCCTACTAGGTATTGTGGTGACTGCTTGAGGTGATACTACATCTTGTGCAGAAAACAACACATCTTGGATTCATGCAACAGCCCCC
>WQYJ01000118.1 GCA_009781325.1 Propionibacteriaceae bacterium
TCAATACAGGACCTGAAAAGATCGTGGTTCCTAATGTGATTGGCATGAAAGCTGAAGAGGCAGAAGCGGAGATGAGGAAGTGGTTCCCCAATGTGGAAGTGAAACCTGCCACGGAGGAGGGTCCCAACGCCATCCCCGGTACGATCATCTTGACCGCTCCTGTCGCCGGAGCTCTAGTATCAGTGGATCAGCCCATCATTCTTTACCAAGCGACAGGCCAGGTCATGCTGCCTAATCTCATTGGCAAGTCCATGGAGTCCGCTTTGATGCTGCTTGGTCAGCTTGGCTTTGATACTGGT
This sequence comes from Propionibacteriaceae bacterium, assembly GCA_009781325.1. Lineage (GTDB taxonomy): Bacteria > Actinomycetota > Actinomycetes > Propionibacteriales > Propionibacteriaceae > WQYJ01. The sequence continues at coordinate 300 of WQYJ01000118.1, forward strand.
GGGGTCAAGATTCAGTATGAGCCGTCTACTCAACCACTAAATTCCGTCATCAAGATGTCCCCCGATCCTGGCCAGGAAGTGGCGAAGGACACACCGATTACCCTCACTGTTGCCGCAGCAATGCCTGTTGAAACGACGACACCTCCGGCGACTTCAGAACCGACGGATGGAAATACCTAAGCCCCGATAGAGCAAAAACAACTGGAACAGCGTATTCTTTACTGGTACGTATGTGAGAAAGGCGGTGGGCAGGTGCCCGAATCGAGAGTTCGTCCTGAGGCTGCTCAAAAGAAAAAGCTGCGCAGGCTTGAGCAAGTCGCAGAAGTTCAGCGCGAGAAGGAACGGGTTGGCCGTCCCGGCGAGCGCCGCTGGGTACCTCCGGTCTTCATTTCTGCCATGCTGATTGGTGTGGCATGGATCGTTGTGGCTAACATAGCTGCATCGTCAATCCCCTTCATGGCCTCACTAGGGCAGTGGAATATCCTCATCGGTATGGGACTGATTGCTGTGGCCTTCGTCCTCATGACCCTGTGGAAATAGGCTTGCGGACAAAGAGAAACGTCGTTGATTACAGTCTGCAGCGTCGGCGTACCCTTGAGGAACTCGCTGGTGCAATGCGGACCATGGTTTCGCACGAAGCTTTAGACGCGCACCCGCATCTTATCCGCGCCGCCCTTCATCATGGTACGTTAAGTGAAAGGCGTTGCCCGGTCAGCAACTGTGGACGGTTGCTAACACTGAACTACACCTTCGGAGATCAACTAGGACAGTATTCCGGACGTATCAAGTCAGAAGAGGACTTGAAAGAGATGGAGAGTGAGTATGGCGAATTCAGCGTCTACGTTGTTGAGGTCTGCTCCGACTGCGGATGGAACCACATCATTTCTTCTTACGTCCTCGGAGACGGAATCACAAGAAAAGCCCCCAGACGCGCTCCCACGGTCGAGGACATCTACGGCTAAGCTGCGCAGGGACTGGAAGCGTCTTTACGCCAGCATGCAGCCATACCTAGTCGGCCGTCTTGGCGGGGCGATGGGAACCCATAGTGCGCGGGTCAGCGGCGCTTGGGCCTTCCTGCTGGGCATGGTGTCCTGGGTGATTTGCATGTTCCGCCAAGTTCCCTGCCAGTTTCCTCCTGCGGGGACGGCCCCTGATCGTTTCGGATGGATGTGCTACACCGACATCACCGCGCTGTACTATAGCCGCGGTCAAGTCACAGGCGGAATCCCCTATATCGATGTTGCCTGGGAATATCCAGTTCTCACCGGCTATTTCGCACGGATAGCAAACGTCATTGCCGGGTGGCTGGGAGCTGATCTGAGCGCTGATATCGAGGGCAGCCAGATGGCTCTCAACGCCAACATCTACTTCGCTGTCACCGCTGTGGGACTATTCCTGTGCATCATGTGGCTGATCTCCTCGCAGCTCCAGATTGCTCCAGCGAATCCTGGGCTGGCTATGGCAGTGGCTATTTCACCGACGATTTGGGCAACCGGGCTGATCAACTGGGATGCGCTCGTGATTGCTCTGACAGCAGCCGGACTGGCCTCCTGGATCAAAGGAAAACCTGGGTGGGCTGGACTGTGGTGGGGCCTAGGGGTGGCAGCCAAGCTCTATCCGATTGTGATCATCGGTGCCCTGGCCGTACTCTGTCTTCGCAAGCCCGCATTCCGTACGAAGTTAACTCGGCAGTACTTCTTCATGCTGGCAACTGCCATCATTACCTGGTCCGTCGCCAATCTTCCAGTCATGATCACTCAGTTTGACGGGTGGAAACTCTTCTACACCATGAACTACTCCGACCGCGGAGCTGACTTGGGCTCTCTATGGTACGCGCTGTCGCTGATGGGCCTTGGCGTACCCGATCCCACAACTTTGTCACGAGCAGTGATGATCATGGGCTACATAGGGCTGGCATTCCTGATCCTCATGGCCCGCAAGACCCCGACGGTGATCCAGATTGCCTATCTGGCTGTGGCAATCATGATGGTGGGGAATCTCGTTTATTCACCACAGTACGTGCTGTGGCTCCTCCCGCTGATCGTGTTGGCCCGCCCGAAGGTCCTAGATGTCTTTGTCTTCACCTGCGCGGAGTTGTTCTACTTTGTCTTTATCTGGCTTCAGTTGCGCGGAAATGATCTGACTTTGGGGATTTCTGATGCTCCCTGGGTGTATATCCTTTCCATCCTGGTGCGGATCGGAGCAACGATATGGATCATGAGCAGGGTTGTCCGCGATGTTGTGACTGCGCAACCAGATGAGCCCTTACTGACACGTGACTGATACCACAGCCCTGAGAAAGCCGGTCTTCACCCCGGAGCAGGGGCCGAGGCTGGCTGTTCAGATGTGGCTGGCCTCACGGCTTGTTTTGATGATCACTGCCCTGTGGGTCATGCACACCCAGAGATTTACTCTTACTGAGGTCTTCTCCCGATGGGATGCTGTGCACTTCATTCGGGTGGCTGAAACAGGGTATGGGGTCTTGACTGAGACTGCCTTCTTTCCAGGGCTTCCTTTGGTGATGGCAGCGTTCTCCTTCGTTGGAATCCCTGCCTTTGTCACCGGGATCGTGGTCTCCTTGGTTGGATCAGGGCTGGCTGCCTGGGCTCTATTTCGCCTTGCTGGCGGGGGACAACGCGGAGTGATCGCTGTGGCAGCATGGTCCTTTGCTCCGGTGGCGGTCTTCACCTTCGTCCCTTATACAGAGGCGATTTTTTGCGCTTGTGCTTTCTGGGCGTTCTGGTATGCCAAACGCGATCAATGGTTGTGGGCATCTGTCTTAGCCGGTGCCGGGTGTCTATTCCGAGTCTCGGGACTCTTTCTCATCGGAGCTCTGGGCTTGGTGGCTTTGTTTGGGTTCGGGAAGTCCACATGGAAGCGGAAGGGACAACGGCTTGTCTGGTTGGTCATCCCGGCCCTGGTTCTCTTCGCCTACTCGCTCTATCTTCGTCTGGCATTTGGGTCGTGGACGACCTGGTTAGACGCTCAGTACTTTGGCTGGGGACGCCACTTTGACTGGCCATGGAATGCTCTGGCTCTCACTCTGCGGATCGGAGGCTTGGTGGGACCTACTACCTCGGTGACTGCAGTGATCTTCCGGTGGGAGGTGGTGGCGCTGGCTATTGGCATCATCACCACTGCCGTACTCTTCTCCGAAAAGAAGGTACCTGAGGGAGGTTGGGTTGGCATTCAGGTATTAGCATTGTCATTCCAGATGGCCCTGATCTCCTTAGCTCGCTGCGTACTGCTGTGGTTCCCGCTGTTCTTGTTTGTCAGTGACCTTGGTCGCGGCAGAGCTGGACCTCGGTGGAACAATCTGAGACGCGTCCTGGTGATAATCCTGGGCTGTGTGGAGATTATTGGCATGGTCTGGTGGGCGCAGCGGTTCTTCGCCGGTAAGTGGGCTGGGTGATCACAGTGATGATGGTAACTGCCTAGTTCCATCTCTGAATCTCTGTAAGGACACTTGTTTCCTTGTTTTAAAACTGGACCAAAGACCGGGCTAGAGAAACCAAGTAAGCATAGATAAGTACTGGATGAACCATGATGCACCTACGTGCCAATGGGCAATGGCTGCAATAACTGAGTCAAGAATGAATGCTGGCAAAACCTCTGAACTGCCAGCATCGTTCGAGAACGGTACAACAACTTTGTTCTATCTCAAATTGCCGGTCTGACAAGGACAATGGCAACAAACTGAAAGAAATTGATAGACTCTAGAAGCCTTGTCCCTTCGCAAGATAGACTAGGCGAAGCAATCAATATCCAGCTAACCCACCTGGGTAAGACCCTAGAAGTCGCATTGAAAACGGGTTTAGTCAAAGAGTGCGAATGGGTTCGATGCTTATGATGGGGTTCTGCTGCTCATAAGGAATTGGGCTTGGAGGGCGAGTCATAGGAGTCTTTCTCTTCCTGTGAATCTAGTCTAAGCTTGGTGGCAGGGTGCGTTGGATATACGCTTGACCAGCTGGCCATGTCCGTACGAGAGTGTGTCGTGGCCAATGAGTAGAACACGGAGAACGCTGTGCAAAAGAACGACGATAAAGTTGTCTTGACTGCAAGTGAGAAGAACCGCCTTCGAGGCAAGGAAGCGCTCAAGACATCCACCGTCCTGCAGAACATTCAGAAGCTCAAGAAAACCGCCGCCTCGGCCCAAGATGAGCTCGACAATGCAGTAATCAAGGCGAGAGGTGAGGGATATTCATGGGTAGCAATCGCGGCGGGACTCGGTGTGTCACCACAAGGTGCACGCCAGAAGTACCTGCGCGTTACCGCGTGAAGCTTTCAGGACAAGGCCCCCGGTCTTCGGGGGCCTTTTTCTTTGCTCTGTGGTTGGGTCAGTGAGGACGCCGACCCCCGGTCATCCTACGCGCAGCGTAGCGAAGTGCAGGACCCCCGGCGGCTGACGTAGGGACTGTGGTAAAGCTTTACTTCCTCAAGGCCACACGTTGGCTGGCGGGGGTCCTGCCTTGCGCCTGAATCCACCGATCCATGCCTACTACGCGGCACTAGCTGAGTGCGCTGGTTGCGTTGCCACCGCTCGCCAGGCGTCCAGCCTGCCTTCCCCGTGGTCGCCTTGCCAGCACACCCACCTAGTGCCGCTCGTTACGGCAGCGATCGGTGGATTCAGGCTGGCGGCAGGATGACCCGGGTCGGCTTAGGGTCAGGTCATTCGCTCTGTCGCAGTGTCAAGTTATGCACCCTTGGCACCCATCCCCTCGTCACGTTCAATCGTTAAGCGACTTCGATAAGTTCAGCGTCGATGATTTCGTCTAGTTCTGCGTTGAGCTTGCGCTTCTTGGCCCTCTTTCGCAGGATGATAATTGCTGCGATGCCACCTGCAAGAAGAAGCACGGCAAGGGCGGCGAGCCACAGGGACTCACGGGCAAGTGCGACTAGGGCAACGAAGGCCGCCAGTCCACCGGCAGCATAGAGACAGCCCCACAAGATCCACCCAGGAATGGCAGCCAAGGTATATGGAAGCCAGCGCCAGCCAATCAAACCAGCTGTTAAGTGTACGGCTGTCTGGAAAGCGGGGATGAGGAAGGAGAAAGGAATAACCGGCCATCCCCACTTCTGAATCTGTTTCTCTGCGTTCTTTTCCTTGTCAGTGGCCAGCTTTTGAGCCCACGCGAAACGAAAAATCCCCGCACGAATCCCCCGCCCAAGCCAGAACGTACACTGTGATCGGAACCCAGCAACCCCCGTCAGGAACAGCGCCACAAAAACAAACGACTGTCCATCAAGCCACTCCATCATGCCAAGATTCTACGCGACACCACCAAAAACACCCATTCGCAGCCCCCACAAGCACCTCCACCCAGTTCCATCCTCCGTCCTGCGGTGGGTTTTGCCCCATCCTCCGTCCTGCGGTGGGTTTTGCCCCATCCTCTTTCTTGTGGTGGGTTTTGCAGCCGTAAAGTGACAAAACCCACCGCAGTGGAGAGGATGATGGTAAAACCCACCGCAGGACGGAGGATGATGGTGGAACCCACCGCAGGACGGAGGATGATGGTAGAACCCACCGCAGGACGGAGGATGATGGTGGAACCCACCGCAGGACGGAGGATGATGGTGGAACCCACCGCAGTGGAGAGGATGAGAGTGGTTGCGGCTGTATGGGATGGTTGTCGAGGAACAAACCTGGTGGGGTTGTTGGATGGGGTGGTTTAGCCGGTATAGTTGATCCGGCTAGTTTTTATGCCGCCTTAGCTCAGTCGGTAGAGCGGCTCACTCGTAATGAGCAGGTCTGCGGTTCGATTCCGCAAGGCGGCTCTGTTATTTTAGTCTCAATCTGTGGGCAATCCTGGTTTATTTGCTGTAGCCAGGGGTGGCGTGTAAGCTAATAACGCGAATTAGCCGTGGTGGCGCAGGAGACGACGACGTATGCCTACGAGAGGGAAAGCACAATGTTCGGAATATCCGATAAGCGCACCAGTTCAAATACCAACAATGCCGGTTTTTTGCGGCGCCTGACAACAGGATTATTGGCTGCTGCTTTAGCAGCCATTGGAATTGCAGAAGTTTCAACAGGAGGTCTAGTACCGCCAGCTAATGCAGATGTGTCACCGCCTGGGTTGGGTGCCACTGCTACGGTCTCAGGGGGTTACAACGATACCGCGAGACTACTCAATAATCGAGGACGTGAGGGGATCGGCCACCAGCCACTCGGAACGTACATTACTTTTGAGCTGTCGAAGCCAACCGACCGCTTATTCTTCCAGTGGCAGGCAGGTGCCAACTATAACTACAACACGTATGTCTATGGCTCACCGCGGGACTATACAGTTGAGGTTTCTACCAACTCCACCAATGGCACCAACGGGACTTGGACGACTGTTGCCACTGTTATAAACAACAGAACAGCAA
>WQYJ01000119.1 GCA_009781325.1 Propionibacteriaceae bacterium
GATGCACAGGTGGATCGCCGCGAGATGCAGTATCTCTACCACGACACTGACGGATATGTCTTCATGGACACCTCGGATTACTCGCAGATGACCATTCCTGATGAAACTGTAGGTGATTCGAAAAACTTCCTGCTGGAGAACGGAACCGCCACAGTCACCCTTCACGAGGGCAACCCGCTGTTTATCGAACTGCCAGCATCGGTCGAACTGGAGATCACCTACACCGAACCCGGTCTCCAAGGTGACCGCTCTAGCGCAGGTACGAAGCCCGCCACTGTCGAGACCGGATTCCAAATCCAGGTTCCGCTGTTCATCACCACAGGCGAGCGGGTCAAAGTGGACACCCGCGACGGCTCGTACATCTCCCGTGTCTGAGGACTCACCTAAGCGCTCCAGGATGCGCAAGGCGCGAAAGTACGCCCTGGACATTCTCTACGTGGTTGACCTGACAGGTACGACACTGGAACGTGCCATGGATACCTATGCCACGATGTCTGATCACGAGATTCCGGCGTACTCCAAGCAACTCGCCGAAGGTGTTGTTGCCAATGGTTACCTGATCGACGGCTATCTGGCACCCTCGCTGTCTGAGAACTGGGAGATTGAGCGAATGCCCGCCATCGACCGTTGCCTAGCACGCATGGCCACGTACGAGATGGTGTATGCAGATCTGGCTGCCAAGGTGGCAATCTCCGAAGCGGTTCACCTAGCTAAAGAACTTTCCACCGATTCTTCCCCCACCTTCCTTGCCGGTGTTCTCGGTAAGGTTGCTACTCTGATTCATCCAGTGTCTGATGACGAAACCACTCGGACATCACAGGAATCAACCGACAAGACAGGATAAGCTGAGCATCATGAAAACCGTCCCTGCATTGCTTGTTTTAGAGGACGGTAAGACCTTTCACGGTGAATCATTCGGCGCACAGGGGGAGACCATTGGTCATGCCTTCTTCTCCACAGCCATGACCGGATACCAAGAAGGACTTACCGACCCCGGATCTCACCAATCGGTGATCATCGCCACAGCCCCCCATGTTGGAAACACCGGGTGGAATGACGACGACAACGAGTCCGGACGTATCTGGGCTGCTGGCCTGGTCGTACGCGATCCCAGCCCGCGTCCATCCTCCTGGCGAGCTACGCGCTCCCTGGTCGATGAGATGACAGCCCAGTCACTGGTAGGGATTGCCGGGATTGATACGCGGGCCTTGACAACCCGGCTTCGCGATCATGGAACCATGAAGGTGGGGATTTCAACCACCGATCTCGACCCTGGGTCTCTGCTGGCCAAAGTGAGAGCCTGGCAGCCAGGTAATCCTGTCGCCGATGTGACCACTGCTGAACCCTATGTTGTTCCTAGTCAGGGTGAAAAGAGTTTCACTATTGCAGTAGTCGATCTCGGTATGAAGGCTATGGCTGCACGCATCATGGCTGCCAAGGGGATGGACGTTCATGTTCTTCCGGCCACGGCAACACTGGCTGATATTCAAGCAGTGAACCCCGATGGAGTGGTCTTCGCTGGAGGACCGGGTGATCCGGCTGCTCTTTCCGGTGTGATTGACTGTGTCGGTGCAGTTCTTGCCGCCAAGATTCCAGTGTTCGCCATCGGTTTGGGGGCTCAGGTTTTCGGTCTCGCGCTGGGTCTGACAACCTACCCGCTCAAGCATGGCCACCACGGCACAAATATCCCTGTCAAAGACCTCGCAACCTCCAAGGTTTGGATCACCGCCCACGGGCACAGTCATGGACTCCACGCACCTGCCTCGGATGAGATTCCCACCGCGTACGGAACCCTGCGTGTCACCCATCGATGCATCAATGATCAGGTGGCCGAGGGGCTTCACCTTCTCGACGATGGTGTCGTGGTTGGAATGGCAGTGCAGTTCCACCCTGAATCCGGGGGCGGGCCTCACGAAACTTCCGCCTTCTTTGACCAATTTTCAGCAATGATGACTACCAGGAGGGCCAGTGCCTAAGCGTACAGACATATCCTCGATCCTCGTCATCGGATCGGGTCCCATCGTCATTGGACAAGCTGCAGAGTTCGACTACTCGGGCACCCAAGCATGCCGGGTTTTGCGCGATGAGGGATACAGGGTCATCCTGGTGAATTCCAATCCCGCCACGATTATGACCGACCCCGAGTTCGCTGACGCCACCTATGTGGAACCCATCACTCCCGAAGTGGTGGAGCGCATCATCGCCAAGGAGCGCCCCGATGCTCTCTTAGCGACCATGGGCGGTCAAACAGGACTCAATACAGCGGTGAGGCTGTCCAAGTCCGGAGTTCTCGCCAAGTACAACGTCGAACTCATCGGCGCCAATGTTGAGGCCATTGAACGCGGTGAGGATCGGGAGAAGTTCAAGCAGGTATGTACCTCGCTGACAGGGATTCCCGGACCAACTCCGGAAGTCGCCAGATCCTTCACCTGCCATACAGTGGACGAGGTTTTAGCAGCCGGACGTGAACTCGGCTACCCAGTCGTCCTGCGTCCGTCCTTCACTATGGGTGGAGTTGGTTCCGGTTTTGCTCATAACGAAGATGAAGCTCGTACCATGGCCGAAATCGGCTTGGAGGCCTCACCGAGCACAGAAGTGCTTGTCGAAGAGTCAATCCTGGGGTGGAAAGAAATCGAACTGGAGTTGATGAGAGACCGCGAAGACAACGTGGTGATCGTATGCTCCATCGAAAACGTCGACCCCATGGGAGTCCACACCGGAGACTCCATCGCGGTCGCGCCTGCCTTTACTCTCACTGATCGGGAATACCAGCACATTCGCGACATCGGGTTCGCGATTATCCGTGAGGTTGGTCTGGAAGCCGGCGGATGCAATATCCAGTTTGCTGTTCACCCGTCTAACGGCCGGGTTGTCCTCATTGAGATGAATCCGCGTGTGTCACGGTCCTCTGCTTTAGCATCGAAGGCTTCGGGGTATCCCATCGCGAAGATCGCTGCCAAGGTGGCAGTCGGGTATACCTTAGATGAGATTACTAACGATGTTACTGGGATCACGCCGGCTAGTTTTGAGCCCTCGATCGACTATGTAGTCACCAAGGTGCCCAGATTCGCCTTCGAAAAGTTCTCCTCAGCAGAAGACACCCTGACCACCCACATGAAAGCAGTGGGAGAGGCCATGGCCCTAGGGCGGAACTTCACCGAGTCTCTCGGTAAGGCCCTACGATCCCTAGAAGACCCCCAAGCACCTCTGCGTTTTGCAGGACCAGTAATGGATAAGAACGAGGCGCTCACACTGGCTTCACGGCCCCATGACGGTCGTCTTCAGGCAGTCATCCAGGCTTTGAGAGCTGGAGCGAGCGTTGACGAGGTATTCAAAGCCACCTGGATTGATCCCTGGTTCCTCGACCAGCTCTGCATCGTACTCGATCTAGCAAACCAGGTTGCCCAAGCTGGTGTTCTCGACGCTGACTTGCTGAAACAAGCTAAGCGTCACGGTTTGTCCGACGCTCAGATCGCTGAGATTCGCGGTGTGGCTGAAACAGAGATTCGCTCTCTGCGTTGGTCACTGGGAGTACGCCCGGTCTTTAAGACTGTCGACACGTGTGCAGGTGAATTCGCTGCTCGTACCTTCTATCATTACTCGACCTACGACGAGGAAACTGAGGTCAAACCCAGAACAAAACCAGCGGTGATGATCCTGGGTGCTGGCCCGAACCGAATCGGCCAAGGGATCGAATTTGACTACTCCTGTGTCCACGCCTCGATGGCTTTGTCTAAGGCTGGTTACGAGACCATCATGGTCAATTGCAACCCAGAAACGGTTTCGACTGACTATGACACCTCAGACAGACTATACTTCGAGCCATTGACCGCCGAGGATGTTCTTGAGGTCTATGCTGCTGAGGCAGCGACAGGTCCGGTGGCAGGCGTCATCGTACAACTCGGCGGTCAAACCCCTCTGAAGCTCGCTGCAGCCCTGCAAGCCTCCGGTTTGCCGCTAGTCGGTACCTCACCGGCAGCCATCCATTTGGCGGAGGATCGCGGTGCCTTCGGGCAGGTTCTCGCTAATGCGGGTCTGCCAGCCCCGCGCTATGGGATGGCAAAGTCAGCCGATGAGGCTTTGAGAATTGCTTCGGAAATCGGCTATCCCGTCCTTGTTCGACCGAGCTATGTTCTTGGCGGACGCGGGATGGAAATCGTCTATGACGATGCCACCTTGATCACCTATGTGACCACCGTGACTCAGGCATCGGAAACCAACCCGATCCTGATCGACAAGTTCCTCGACGATGCCACCGAGATCGATGTGGATGCTCTCTTCGACGGCACCGATTTGTATATCGGTGGGATCATGGAACACATCGAAGAAGCCGGGGTTCACTCCGGTGACTCGGCATGCGCACTGCCTCCGATCACCCTGGGCTCAGAGGTCATTCAGCGTATTCGTACCTCCACCAGGGCTATCGCCGAGGGTGTCGGGGTGAGAGGACTGATCAATATTCAGTTCGCCCTAGCTGGCAACACTCTCTACGTCCTCGAAGCCAATCCGCGTGCGTCGCGTACTGTGCCCTTTGTCTCCAAGGCCACCGATGTCCAACTCGCCAAGGCAGCAGCCCTGGTGATGATGGGTGCAACCATTGCTGACCTTCGAATACAAGGGGTGCTCAATAAGCATACGGATGGCTCCTGGCCGGCACCGTCGACTCCGGTTGCAGTCAAAGAAGCAGTGATGCCCTTCAACCGATTCCAGACTTCCGAAGGACAATCGGTGGATACTCTGCTGGGCCCGGAGATGCGCTCCACCGGTGAGGTTATGGGTCTGGATGCCAGCTTCGGTATCGCTTTCGCCAAGTCTCAGACAGCTTCGTATGGACCTCTTCCGACTTCTGGGCGTGTCTTTGTGTCGGTGGCGAACGCTGACAAGCGACACACGATTCTTCCGATGCAAATCCTGGCTGACATGGGGTTCGAGATCCTTGCCACCACAGGTACTGCTGAGGTGCTTCGGCGTAATGGGATCGCCGTGACACCGGTACGCAAGCGCTCCGAAGGGGTCAGCCCTGACGGCGAAGTGACCGTGGTCGATCTGATTCTCAACCATGAGGTCGATCTTGTCATCAACACTCCGTACTCGGGAATGGGCTCCGGCTCCACCCGTCGTGATGGCTACGGGATCCGCTCAGCCGCAGTCATGGCTGACATTCCCTGCGTGACCACCATCCAAGGCTTGATTGCCGCAGTCCAAGGAATCGCTGCCTCCCGCAAGGGCGAGATCACTATCCGTTCGCTCCAAGAGTGGGCGCCATTGATGAGGCCGCCTGCATGAAAGGTGCGCTGACCAGGTTTGCTTATGAGTCGGTTCTGAGGCCGGGATTATTCCGCGCCTGCGGCTCCGACCCGGAGAAGATCCATGAGGTGATGATCAAACTCCTCGGCAACCTCGCTGCGACACCTGTGGCTCCACTTGCTTCACTCATTCTCGGTCAGCCTCAGGATCCTGTCACCATCGCCGGTGTACGGTTCCCAGGCCGTGTGGGTGTGGCTGCAGGTCTCGATAAGGATGGTGTCGCAGCTCGGATGTGGTCACACTTGGGTTTCGGTTTTGCAGAACTGGGTACGGTGACCGCACAAGCTCAGCCAGGTAATCCGCGTCCACGGGTCTTTCGCCTGGTGAATTCCCACGGATTGATCAACCGTATGGGATTCAATAACCATGGTGCCCAGGCTCTGGCTGATCGGCTGGCTGGTTGGGGAGTCAGGAGAGGTCAGCGTACCTTAGGGATTCCGTTGGGGATCAGTATCGGTAAGACCAAGATTGTGGATCTGGATCATGCTGTTTCCGACTATGTAAGTTCGCTGTCTGCTGTTCATCAGTATGCCGATTATGTGGCGGTGAACGTGTCGAGTCCCAATACACCTGGGCTGAGATCTCTCCAAGGCAGAGCCCACATTCATGATCTGGTCACCGAACTAGTGACCACAGCAGCCAAGCTTGATCCTAACCCCGTACCGATCTTCGTCAAACTTGCGCCCGATCTGTCAGATTCTGGTGTTGATGAGTTGATCGAAGCTGTGGTTGATGCCGGAGGTTCCGGACTAATTGCCACCAACACAACCCAGGACCGCCGCGGGATTGCGCGCAAAGACATGGGGTTTTCTCGCCAAGAAGGTGGGATGTCCGGGCGTCCGCTGCGCCGACGGGCTCGCCAAGTCGTTGCTCAAGCTGTGTCCTCAAAACTTCCAGTGATCGCCTCAGGTGGGATCATGAGTGTCGCAGACGCTGAGGTGATGTTTGATCTTGGCGCCCAAGCGGTTCAGGTCTATACGGGGTTCATCTATTCTGGACCTGGGTTGGTAGCAGGAATCAATGCTTTGAAGGAGAAACACCTATGAGCCTGCGATACTTTGATCGTCTGAGTGACCGAGTGAACCGGTTAGGCGCTCTTTGTGTTGGCATTGATCCCCACGACGGTGTCCTTGATGCGTGGGGTCTGAACTATGACTGTGCTGGCCTTGAGTCAGTCGCCATGGGTACGGTCGAGGCGCTGATCGATCAGGTTGCGGTATTCAAACCGCAGTCTGCTTTCTTTGAGAGATGGGGGTCACCCGGGATTGCCGTCCTTGAAAAGTGCATCGATGCTATCCATCAAGGAGGGGGTTTAGTCATCCTCGATGTTAAGCGTGGAGACATTGGTTCC
>WQYJ01000120.1 GCA_009781325.1 Propionibacteriaceae bacterium
CCGGGGGTCCTGCCTGGCGGCAGGATGACCGGGAGTGGGGCCATTGTCACATGACATAAGTCACCATCCCCATTGCCACAAAACCCACGGCAAACCCAAGGAGGCTTCAGCAGGTGACCCTGGGTACCCTTTAAGGTTCTGAATCGGTATGATTTTTAGGAACAAGGAGTATCTATGAAGATTCAACTCGACAAGGACGTACTTGCCGACGCAGTTGCGTGGGCGGCGCGCTCTCTTCCTATGCGACCCAGTTTCCCGATTCTGGCCGGTCTGCTGATCAAAGCTGAGGCCGACGTTGTGACGCTGTCCAGCTTCGACTACGAGACATCGGCACAGGTAACGATCAAGGCGGATGTCGAAACTCCAGGTGCAGTCCTGGTGTCCGGCAAGTTGCTGGCAGATATTACTCGTTCGCTGCCGCCCAAGGCGGTAACTCTGACATCCACAGAGTCGGAAATGCAGTTGGTGTGCGGTTCAGCTCGCTTCACTCTCCAGACTCTGCCAGTCAACGAGTATCCTGAACTGCCGACCATGCCGAAAGCCTCGGGTTGGATCGGATCAGAGGAGCTTGCGAAGGCCGTGGGCCAGGTGGTGATAGCCGCCGGACGCGACGAACTCCTACCAGTGTTTACCGGTGTCAAAGTGGAGTTTGATGGGGAGAATCTATCATTGTTGGGGACAGACCGCTATCGCATGGCACTCAAGGAAATGACCTGGAAGCCATCGTCCAAGGTTGCGGAAACCTCGGCACTAGTACCAGGCAAAGTCCTGTCAGAGACTGCGAAGTCGATGCTGACCTCGGAGCGCATCACGATCTCCTTGGCGGAAGTGTCAGCCGGTGAAGGGCTGATTGGTTTTGAGGCTGAGGGTCCTGGCGGAGTACGCCAGATCACCACACGCCTGCTCGATGGGGAATTCCCGAAGCTACGTCATCTGATGAGTATTCCCAATGACCTCACCGTACGAGCGAATACTCAGGATTTGATGGCTGCTGTGCGACGCGTGGCATTGGTAGCCGAGAAGAACACCAGCCTGCGCATGAGAATCGAAGCAGAATCAGTCACCTTGGAAGCCGCCCGCGGAGACCAAGCTGCTGCGAGCGAGGCAGTCCAAGCAGTCATTGATTTCGCAGCAGGCGAACCGCCGCTGAGCGAAGCCGGCTTCAACCCGCACTATCTGCTGGATGCTTTGTCGATTCTGGATACACCCTATGTGCACATCGCATTCACTGGGTCGGGTAAGCCCTGCTTGATCACCGCGTTGGAAGACATGGACGGAGAGCCGCTGCAGGATTACCGCCACGTCATCATGCTGATGCGGCTGTCTAACTAGCATGGCTGCGATGCCGTGTACCTTTCGCACCTGAGCCTGACCAATTTTCGGTCCTATGAGAGTCTGGAACTAGAACTCGAACCTGGGACCTCGATCTTCCAAGGCCCCAATGGGTACGGCAAGACCAACATCGTTGAAGCCGTATATTTCCTGTCGACCCTGGGCACGCATCGAGGAGGCTCCGATCAGCCGCTGATCCGCTCTGGGTGTGAGGCAGCCACAGTTGCGGCCCGTGTCCAGGCTGGTGTCGCGGATGATCGGTCACTGCGTCTGGCTGTGGATATCCGTACCGGTGCGCCCAACAAGGCGATGCTCAACAAAGCAGCAGTACGACCGCGCGAGATTTTGGGAGCGGTTCGCTCCATCTTGTTTGCCCCCGAAGACCTAGCGATCGTACGAGGCGACCCAGCCGAGCGGCGGCGCTTCATCGATGACCTCGTGGTCAGCCGTTGGCCCCGGTTGGCAGGAGTACGCGCCGACTATGACCGTGCGCTGAAGCAGAAGACGACTTTACTCAAGGCCATGTCCGGGCGCTCGGTGCGCATGGCTGGCGCCGGGTCGGAAGAAACCCTCGTGGTCTGGGATGAGGCCATCGCCGATCTCGGGGCTCAGATCGTCGCTGCGCGCGTACGAACTCTGCTCGATATTGCACCGATGGTGTCGCAGAACTATGCAATGATCGCCCCGACTTCCTCCCCAGCCCACGTTGGGTATGACTCCGCATCAGTGGGTGTCGAGATCGGCGCCGATGTCGACCTGATTCGCGAAGCCCTGGCAGGCAGGATTCTTGCACGCAAACCTGATGAGTTAGTACGCGGGGTGTGCCTGGTGGGACCTCATCGCGATGACCTCGCGTTGTCGTTGGGGGCGCTGCCAGTCAAGGGATATGCCAGCCATGGAGAGGGATGGTCCTTTGCCCTGGCGCTGCGCTTAGCGAGCCTGGACCTTTTGCGCCAAGACGGTGTGGAACCGATTCTGATCTTGGATGATGTTTTCGCTGAGCTCGATGAGTCGCGGCGTACTCATGTGGTGGCTGCCATGGAATCGGTGGAGCAGGCACTGGTCACTGTTGCCGTGCGAGGCGACTTGCCCGAGAATTGCAATGGTGTTGTCTACCGAGTCGAACCAGGCAGCGTCACCAACACCGCTAAGGAGGCTAAGTGATGTCAGATCCCGATGGGACTGGGTATTCCACACCTCATGATCCCACTGGCACCGAGGTGGCGCAGAGGATCGCCAGCGCAGCCAGAGGGGTGGCTCCGGTGAAGAGGCGCAAGCGCAAAGAACAGGTAGATCCCGAGAATATCCCCTGGTCAGGGGCTGGTCCTTCCCAGCGTGACCCCCAAGCAGCCTCAGCGGTGCTCGACACGGTTCTGACGAAAAGAGGTTGGAAGAAACAAGTTTCAGTGAACCTGCTGATGCCGCGATGGGCAGAATTCGTCGGGGATGTGAATGCGGCTCATACCAAGCCGGAGAAGTGGGAGGCTGGCGTACTGACGATTCGGGCTGAATCAACAACCTGGGCGACTTCACTGCGGGCGATGGCTCCGGCGATCATTGCACGGCTTAATGAGATTCTGGGTCCGCGTACTGTCACCAAGCTGCAGATTTTGGGTCCGCAGGCACCGTCGTGGAAGAAGGGGATTCGCTCAGTTCCAGGCCGCGGGCCCAGAGATACCTACGGATAACCATGGACGCGATGCGTACCCACGTGGAAGCCGTTGTGGCCGACATTCCGGTTGGCCGCGTGATGACCTACGGTGAAGTGGCGGCAGCAAGCGGGTATCCCGGTGCTGCGCGTCAGGTGGGAGCCATCGCCAGTTTGGGCGGGTCGGGTTTGCCGTGGCACAGGGTTGTCGGAAGTGCCGGCAGGATTTCCACGGTAGGTGATGGGCAGGAAAACTGGCAGACGTCGGCTTTGGCGCAGGAAGGGATTATCGTAAGAGAAGGGAAGATTGTGAGCTTTGGTCGGTATTCCTGGTATCCGGTGAGGCTAGGCCTGAATCCACCGATCGCTACCGTAACCAGCGAGCCTAGATGAGTGCGCTGGCAAGGCAGCACCCCCGAAAGCCCCTCCCTGGTCATCCTGCCGAAGGCCGGACCCCCGGAAGCCGACGTATGGAGTGGGGATAGGCAGTCTGGGTTGAGTCCCTAGCGTAGCTACCGGGGGTCCTGCCTGGCGGCAGGATGACCGCGGATGAGTTCGCAAAAGCACCCGCGAAAGCCCCTCCCTGGTCATCCTGCCGAAGGCAGGACCCCCGGAAGCCGACGTATGGAGTGGGGATAGGCAGTCTGGGTTCAGTCCCTAGCGTGGCTACCGGGGGTCCTGCCTGGCGGCAGGATGACCGGGGGTGAGTTCGCAAAAGCACCCCCGAAAGCCCCTCCCTGGTCATCCTGCCGAAGGCCGGACCCCCGGAAGCCGACGTATGGAGTGGGGATAGGCAGTCTGGGTTGAGTCCCTAGTGTGGCTTCCGGGGGTCCTGCCTGGCGGCAGGATGACCGGGGGTGAGTTCGCAAAAGAAAGAAGGACCCCACCACGGATCGGTGGATTCGGGCTTAGGTGAGGGCGACAGTTCGTACGACCATACCGGCTAGAACTAGGGCCACAACAACCCCGATGAGTACCCACTGAGTTCGCGATCGTTGAGCCGACTGCGGTACGAAGGCCCAAACACAGGCCAGGATGAGACCGCCGACAAGACCGCCGAGGTGGGCTTGCCAGGAGATCGATGACCCGCCAATGAACGTAATCATGAGGTTCAGGGCGAGCCAAAGCAACAACTGGTTGATACTTGCTCGCTGACGCCACAGCAGAAGCAGCAATGCCCCCATGAGTCCGAACAGTGAGCCCGAGCCCCCATAGGAAATCGAGTAGGGCGCACTGAGCCAATAGACAGCCAGCGATCCGACTAAACCGGCGACAAGATAGGTCGTCAAGAAGCGTGCTCGTCCGAGCATGGACTCCAAAGGAGGGCCGAGGAACCACAGAGTCAGGCAGTTCAAACCAATGTGAAGAATCGAAACATGGGTGAAGATCGAGGTGAAAACCTGCCACCACGCCCCATCAGCAACCCCGGGAACCCAAGCCCCATTGGCAAAGGTGGTGCAGATGGCCTGATCAGCAGTGGGCCAGAACTGCCCCGGATTATCTGTCGACACACACATCCCATGAGGCAGCAGCCCCAGGAACATGACAACCTTGTCTTGAACACGGGCCCAGGAAGCCATCTGGATGATTCCCCAAATAGCAACATTGACACAGATTAGGACAATCGACGTCAGGTGAGGTTTCGTACTTATTTCACCGCCGAAGATTCCCTGGTTCTGCCGCGAAGCCCGAGTATGAGCCTTCACACATTGAGGACACTGAAACCCCACAGGAGCAGCAACCATGCATTCCGAACAGATCGGCCGCCCGCAGCGCTGACACGTAATCTGCGTCCGGCGCTCCGGATGCCTCGGGCAGGTCAAAAGACCAGGGTCGTTCACGCGATCAAGCTTACAGGCCAGGTGACGTGAAAGGGATGTTTGTCAAGTCACACAGTAGTTAACCCCCGGCTAGTTAACCCCCGGTCATCCTGCCGCCAGGCAGGACCCCCGGCAGCCAACGTAAGGACTTGGGTAAAGATCCACCCCAAGACCCTACTTCGGCCGCCGGGGGTCCTGCCTGGCGGCAGGATGACCGGGGGTTAACTACTGCTACTCAAGCACCGTCCCCATTGTCGCCCGTCACATCACGTCATTAACCCTCAACCCAACCTCGATATCAAACCGTGGGTCTTCTCAGAGCGTCTGACCCTTGCGTGGGTACGGCAAACAGCCTTGTTTGATACTTAGCTGTGAACTGTCAGGATTGACCGGTGAAGAGATTGGTCATTTCACTAGGGGTGGTGGTCTTAGAATAGTCGTGGAAAGGATGCGGCATGGATGGCTTTGAGACCTATGCTCAGGTGGATCTGAGCGCTCTTGAGCGTAATCTTGATGCTATCCGGACCCATGTTGAGTTTCGGAAAATCCTGCTGCCGGTCAAAGCTAATGCTTATGGGCATGGGCTGACAGAGCGTTCTGCCTCCGGTCAGATTTCCGCAGAATTGGCTCGATTCCTCCAGGACCGCTCGGCGGTGGATTGGTTCGGAGTCGCCACGGTGGAAGAGGGAGTACGGCTGCGCTCGGCTGGGATTACACTGCCGATTCTTAAGCTAGCCCAGACTCAGAATCACGAGCTGACCCGGGCGATTGAAGCGGACATGACTTTGACTGTCAGCGATCCAGTGTCGATCTGGGCGGCTAGCGCTGCCTGCGAAACCTTGGACCGCTATTCCTACGTACATCTAAAGATTGATACCGGTATGCGCCGTCTTGGGTGCTCCCCGCAGTTGGCACCTCGGTTGGCTCAGTTGATCGAAGAGGCGCCATTTCTGAATCTGCAGGGGGTGTTCACTCACTTTGCGGCTTCGGAGAATCCGGAGGAAGACTCGTTCACCTCGCGTCAGATCACCCAGTTTGTTAATGCTGTTGATGAGATTGAGCAGGTGTTGGGGCGCGGGATCGAACTCAAGCATGCGGCTAACTCGGGTGCTGTTGAGCGTCACCCGGAAGCGTGGTTCGACATGGTGCGTCCGGGAATCCTGGCTTATGGTTATCCACAGACGGTGACTTGTCCGATCCATGTGGAGCCGGTTTTGTCGCTGATCAGCCATGTGTCATTTGTGAAGACTGTTCATGCGGGGGAGACAGTGAGCTACGGGCGTACATGGATGGCTCCCTATGACACTAGGGTGGCGACAGTGCCGATTGGGTACGGCGATGGCTATACACGCCTGGTGTCGAATAAAGCAGAGGTGTTGATTCAAGGACAGCGCTATCCCACGGTGGGTACGATCTGTATGGATCAGATCATGATTGATCTTGGACCAGATTCGACTATTGGGGTGGGTGAACAGGTGACTCTCATCGGGCGCGACCGCGAAGAGATCGTCGGCGCTGATTACCTAGGCGCACTAGCCGGAACCATCAGCTACGAAATTCTCTGCGGCATCACCGACCGCGTCTCCCGCATGTATATAGGCTAACCGGCTTGAAAAGCCCATAGTATGTGCACTTTCCCTTCATGATGCAGTGTTTCTGCACACTGGAACTTGGAAAGGTGAGGTTCTCCAGAGCCATCCCCGGTCATGCTGTAGCCAGGCAGGACCTCCGAGTGACTTTACCCCCGGTCATCCTGCCGCCAGGCAGGACCTCCGAGTGACTTTACCCCCGGTCATCCTGCCGCCAGGCA
>WQYJ01000121.1 GCA_009781325.1 Propionibacteriaceae bacterium
CACCCCCCGGTCATCCTGCCGTCAGGCAGGACCCCCGGCAGCCAATGTATGGACTATGGAACAGGTCTATACCTAAGTCCATACTTCGGCTGCCGGGGGTCCTGCCTGACGGCAGGATGACCGGGGTGCCAAAACGCTCAGCGGGGCCAGGCCCCTTGGCATGGTTTCATACACCTAATACCCACACGTGGTGGAGAGGTCTGAGGTTTGGGTGTCTGGGCCGGCGTTTCCTTCGTCGAGGGCCTCGACGTACGCAATCGCTTGGGAGACTTCGCGCCGTATCTTAGAGTAGTCCGGGTTCAGCGGGTCGATGAGCGGCGGGCTGAGGTTGAGCGTCGTCATGGTCCAACTGTTGGCCTTCGAAGCCAACGACATCAGCATCGGTGACTGACTTGCCGGGATGTTCGTACGCGCGGTCTGCGATGCTGCCTTCATGATCTTTGTGAAGTGGGTAGAAATGGTTTGCGGGCCGAGTTGGTCCAGAATCGTCAGCATGACACATTTTTCGCGGGTCATACGGTCATAGTCGTCGGTTCCTACCCTCGTACGCAGATACCACAGGGCTTCGTCGCCGGTGAAGTGCTGTTCGCCTGGCTCAATCCAGTACCAGATCTCGTCCATGACACCCACGGGGATTCGAGTACGGATGGTCATCGTGATCCCGCCCATCGCATCAATGAGGTTTTCGAAACCATCCATATCGATGAAGGCGAAGTAGTTGATTCTTAGGCCCGTGATTCCTTCGATGGCATCGACCATCGCCTGGCTTCCGGGGTCAATACCCTTCGGATAGAGGTCGCTGTGATCGAGTCCGAGCTGATAAACCATCGTGAGCATGCAGGGTTCAAGGGCTTGGTTGGGGCAGACGAAGCCGCCGGGATAGAGCTTGTAAAGAGGGGAGGACTTCGCAAAAGGAATCTCCACAAGGTTCCGCGGAATAGAGATCAGCAGAGCCCGCCCGGTCTCAGCATCCACACTCACCACCGTCGTGGAGTCCACCCGGGCCCCCTCCCGCCAATCTGCAGAGTCCGACCCGAGCAGCGCGATGTTGTAGCGCCCATTGAACGGCTCGATGATCCCACCCCCAGGCATGATCGTCGTCAGCGAAGTCCAGGCATACACCCCAATACCGCCAGCAGTCACCAGAACGACCGCCAGAAAAACAAGTACGATGGTGCGCACCCGCGGCTTCTTACCCGTCGTAGTCACAACACTCATACCTCAATAATGCCAGTTGCCGATGACCCCCGGTCATCCTGCCGCCAGGCAGGACCCCCGGCAGCCGACGTAGGGTCTGGGTGCAAGCCTTCATACCAGCGGGACCGTCCCACCCCCCGGTCATCCTGCCGCCAGGCAGGACCCCCGGCAGCCGACGTAGGGTCTTGGGGTAGACCTTTCCCAAAGTCCATACGTTAGCTACCGGGGGTCCTGCATTCCGCTTCGCTCCACGCAGAATGACGGCGGGGGGTCGGGACATGACCGTGAGAACGGCCCTAGTCGTCACGTATCAGGATTCGCGTCGAATCATTCCAGCACTAACCAGCCCAGCACCACCCATGATAAGAAGCACCAGCCACCACAAACCCCCACTCGGCAGTGACACACCACCAGTCGGAGCAGCAGGAGGCTTCGGACCAGCAGGCCCACCATTTTGAGCCATCCGTACCTCAAACGCAACAATCGCACGCCCAGAAGCATCACCAGTAAACGTCACCGTATGAAGACCAGCAGCAAAATCCTTCGGAATAACAAAGGTCACAGTCACCGTCCCAGCAGCCGACGCAGCGAACGTACCCAAATTAATCGGATTCGAATTCACCACAACAGTCACATTCTCTCCAGGAAGGAAACCGAACCCGGTTGCAGTCTGCGTCTGACCAGCCGTCAAAGCACCCAGGACAATAACTGCAGAAATGAAATTCACCGGAATCGGATCACCAATCGGGTCATCGTTCAACAAGACCGACACCTTATAGTTACCAGGCGCCTTCGAAGTCACCTTGATGGAATATGTTCCGTCACCATTATCAATAATGCTTGAGACAGTTACACCAGCAGGAGCATCAACACTCAAATCACCTGCAAAGCCACTGACAGGATTACCGTCAGCATCATTCAGGGTCACGATCAAGGTGTACGAATCAGTGCCATTCGCCATCGGAGCGGCTCCACCAGTAGTCGAAGACTGGACCTGCCCCTTCTCCACAGTCGAATCATCCACCGACGGCTCGGTATCCGGGGTCGGAGGAGTTGTCGGCCCAGGCGTGGTTGGAGCCGGAGTTGTCGGAGCCGGGGTCGTCGGAGCCGGGGTCGTCGGAGCCGGAGTCGTCGGAGCCGGAGTCGTAGGAACCGGAGTCGTAGGAACCGGAGTCGTAGGAGCCGGAGTCGTAGGAGCCGGAGTCGTAGGAACCGGGGTCGTAGGAACCGGGGTTGTAGGAGCCGGAGTCGTAGGAGCAGGCGTACTCGAAGAGACAACATCAAACCCAGCAGCTACCTCACCAGATACGGCACCTGCAAAGGTCACCGTATAACGTCCCGTCTCAGTGTCGGCAGGCATAGAGATTGACATCGATACAGCACCAGCCGTTGAAGCCGTAAACGTACCCAGATTAATCGAACCTGGGTTCACAGTAATCGTGACCTTCTCACCTGACAGGAAACCAGACCCTGTCGCGGATTGAGTGGCTCCTGGCAGTACAGATGCTTGACCAACAGCAGCAGATATGAAGTTCATCGCAACAGGATCCCCAACCGGGTCACCCTTCAACAGAATCGAAAGCTCATAGTTACCCGGAACACTCGACTTAGCTGTCACAGAGTACGTCCCGTCACCATTAGCCACGATGCTCGACACAGTTACACCCGCAGGAGCACTGACACTCAGATCACCCGCAAACCCATTCAAGGCATTCCCGCTCGCATCTCTCAGTGTCACGACCAAGTTATAAGAATCAACACCATTCGCTAAACGAGCCTTCCCGCCTGTGGTTGCTCCGTTAACCGGATTCAGTTCCACAGAGGAATCGGCGACTGACGGCTCAGGATCCGGAGTGCCGGAGGAGGAAACTACATTGAACTGCATCTTCCCCGAGAAAAAGCTCACCATGACGGATGAAGCTGTACCTGATGCGCATGGCCCTGTCATCTGGAACTCTGGACAGGGAGCCGAGAAACCATCGCTCCAACTCAAAGTCACTGGCCCAACAGAATTGAAAGTCACAGTGCCTGCTGTCGAATTGATCGTCGCATTACCACTGGTCACCGACCAAGTGATCGGGTAAGGACTATCAGAAGCAGTCGTCACCGTCGGTAGAGGCTGGGTACTTCCAACCTCTGGACTCTCGGTGGACACAATAGTCTGCTTCCTCACAGTGAAATCCGACACACCGTTTTCATATTCACTGGTGACTGTGTTCCAGAGAGGGCCAATCTTGTCCCAATCCAGGGAAGACAAGTCAGTGATTTGGTTATTATCTAGCGAC
The DNA here is from genome assembly GCA_009781325.1 of Propionibacteriaceae bacterium. GTDB lineage: Bacteria > Actinomycetota > Actinomycetes > Propionibacteriales > Propionibacteriaceae > WQYJ01. Next base: position 3,483 of record WQYJ01000121.1, read on the forward strand.
CACCAGTGGCCCCTGTCTATCCGACCTGTATCCGGGTCAATTGTGAAGCTGTTGTTAATGTAGTCCGCAATAGGTGAAATGTCAGAGATCTTGTTGCCAAAGAGTTTCAACGTGCCTATGCCAGTGAAAGCAGATAGAGGACCAATATCAGTGAGCAAGTTGTTGGACAAATCCAATTCCGAAGCGATGTCAAGGCCAACTATTGGGGTTACGTTGGCAATTAGGTTGTTGGAGAGATTCAGCTGGTAAAGCCACTTAAGGCCCGCCAAACCAGTTAAATCCTTAATCTGGTTGTTCTGTAGATGCAGGGTCCACAAATCTCTCCCATCCCATGCAGCAAAACCCGTCAAATCGGAGATGCTGTTGCCATCTAAATACAGGAATTCGAGGTGATCAAGGGATTTGAGTCCCTTGATTTCCGTAATCTGGTTATTGCTCAATTCCAGACTGTATAGGTTGTTGAGTCCAGCCAAAGGAGAAAGATCAACAATTTTATTCCCATTTAGGGATAAATAGGCAAGCTCTAGAAGGGACTGTAACCCCGGTAGCGACACTATCTGATTATTGTCTAGACCTAGGCCCCAAAGATGGGTGAGCCCGGCTAATGGAGCGAAATCAACAATCTTATTGTCATTGAGATACAAGAATTCAAGGTTACTGAGGGACTGCAAGCCAGCTACTGTCACAATCTGGTTATTGTTTAGATGTAATACCCTTAAGAAAGTGAGCCCGGCCAACGGAGACACATCAACAATCTTATTGTCATTCAATGACAAGTCGCCGAGATATTCGAGGGACTGTAATGCAGACACGGTAGTAATCTGATTATGATCTAGGGCCAAGCCCCCTAAATTAGTGAGACCAGCCAACGGAGCCACATCGACAATCTTGTTTCCACGTAAGGATAACCCACGAAGGCTAGGCATCCCGCTCAACGGTGAGATGTCACTAATCTGATTATTGTCCAGGCTCAAGGTCGTTAGGGTCACCAACTTTGAGATTGGTCTCACATCGCTGATCCCAGTATCGTCAGCTGTCAATTCGTCCAAATTTGGCAACGCCTCCAATGATGCAAAATCGGTGACATTGTTACCGCTTATGTCTAGGATCATCAGTCTTGCAAGCCGTGCCACGTCCGCGAGAGTCTCAAGTTGGTTATAGCTAATATCCAACATGTTCAGATTGCTCATCCCGATCAATGGCGATAGATCACTAATCTGATTCTGCCGAAGATCTAGCTCTGTCAAGCCCGTCAACCCAGCCAGTGGAGTCAGGTCTGTGATCTGACCATACATCAACTTAAGTGTGGTCAAACTCGTTTGCCCCGCCAGAGGTGTTAAGTCACTGAATGTCGCCTCCCCTAATGAGAGGGAAATCAAATTCGGGTCATTAAACTTTTGCAACCCCTCAAGCGTAGAAACCCCCCAACAAGACAGCTCATATTCTTGGTCCCTCTTCGCGCTAGCCGCCACAAGGTTATCTAAGTCTTCCTGAACAAGGACGCCCTCATTAAGAGGCTCAAGATTAAAGCCCCAGTACATCTCGCTTATGATGCACGCTGTCAGCGCCGGGTCTTGAATAATAGAATCAGCCGCATTACTGGGCACAGATGCTGCAACAACAGCCCCCAAAGCAAGTGTGGCTCCAACAACAAGACTAATGATTCGAGATAGTGGCGATTTCATCAAATTTCTCCCCTGTGAGAAGACGGTTCCGGGCACCCAGCAACGAACAAGCCGCGCTGTTAGGCGTTATTCTTCTCCGCCCCTATATCAAAGTCAAATCAGATTTCATTGATTCTTGGAAAATGGATACTGCTCGCTGTGAAAGCTCAGAGTACGCCGACACCAGAGGATGAGTTCACGCGCAGTCCCACCCGGTCATCCTGCCGTCAGGCAGGACCCCCGGCGGCTTACTTAGGGTCTGGGGGTAGGGCTTTGGCCAAGTCCATACGTTGGCTGCCGGGGGTCCCGCCTTCGGCGGGATGACCGGGTGGGGCTTTGCTCACGTCCATACTTCGGCTGCCGGGGGTCCCGCCTTCGGCGGGATGACCGGGGGCCGCCCAAAGGTTCCTAGTACATTGGCTGTACAATGGACATACATTGGATCAATGAGGAGGCAGCTATGACGTCAGCGGCAATTGAAACCGAACGAGTGAACTTCCGTGCAAATAAGCAGACAAAACGCGAGGCAGAGCGAGTAATGCGAGCCATGGGACTCAACCTGTCTGATGGTTTGAACATGTTTCTAGCTCGTGTAGCTGCGGAGCATCGCGTACCTTTTTCGCTTGAGATGACTCGTGATGAGTTGCTGGCACCCTCAACCGTGCAATTGAGAAACGATGTCACGTCGTCGATCAGAGAAGATGTTAGTCGTCGGATTGCAGATGGCTCCCCAATTGCCCGATACGATCGCGATCTCAACCAGGCTTACATTCAGTACGCGGATGGGAACAGGGAATACGTCGATGGCTAGACCGCAGTTGCTTGTATTTGCAGGCCCCAATGGTTCTGGAAAAACTACGGCAACACGCGGCGCTTCGGTCACAGGCGTCTATGTGAATGCCGACGACATTAAAAGTGAGTCTGGATGTTCAGATCTAGAAGCCGCTCAAATAGCCGAACGACTACGAGAATCCCTTCTGCGGGCTGGTGCTGACTTCACATTCGAAACAGTTCTGTCCACTAGTCGAAATCTGGATCTGATTCAACGAGCAAAAGCGTCTGGATATGAGGTCACATCAGTCTTCGTCCTCACCGTCAATGTCTCGATCAATGTGGCGCGAGTTAGAGGGCGAGTCGCCACAGGAGGTCACAACGTACCGGAAGAGAAAATCCGCTCACGCTATGAACGCAGCCTTGCCAACCTACCGGCGCTTGCCAACCTGAGTGACACCATTGTCGTCATCGATAACACTGGCGACGATCCCGTACAAATCTATGCCAGAGATACCTCTGGCTTCGTTCTCAAACCAACTCTGGACTGGTCCGAGCAACAAATCCGCCAACTTGTGGGACTCTAACCTTGACGGCGCCCATCTCGACCTTATGCCGAGGAGACATATGGAATCCCCAGCCGGTCATCCTGCCG
>WQYJ01000122.1 GCA_009781325.1 Propionibacteriaceae bacterium
ACAGGGAAACAACGCCCCGGTCATCCTGCCGCCAGGCAGGACCCCCGGCAGCCGACGTAGGGTCTGTGGTCAAGCTAGTCTTCGTCAAGTCCATACTTTGGCTGCCGGGGGTCCTGCCTGGCGGCAGGATGACGGGTGGTCGGCGTAGGGTCTGTGGTCAAGCTTGTCTCTTTCAAGTCCATACTTTGGCTGCCGGGGGTCCTGCCTGGCGGCAGGATGACGGGTGGTCGGCGTAGGGTCTGTGGTCAAGCTTGTCTTCTCCAAGTCCATACCCTGCCCCCTTGGTCGGCGTGGGGGCTTGGGTTAGTCACGTCATCCGCAGTGCCACGTATGCGTCAAGTTACACCGTCCTCCCTTGTCATGTGTCCAACAAATAACGTTGTCCACAACATGCGGATAGTTCCACAAGAGTTCTTTCAATAGATAAGGCATACTGAAGGTGAGTTCAGGTTATATGCTTATAGAGGATCAAGGAGGAAAACCATGCCACGTATTCAACTCGCACTTCCGCCGGATAAGGCCGCAGGCGTCTTCGCTGACTTTGTTCGGGCCTGGCATACCAAGGATTGCTTCATCCTGGATTTTTCTTCCTATACCGAGCCTCCAATGCATGATGAGTCGACTGACGACATTCTTCAGCAGTCGGCTGTGGTGTCGAGGGTACGGATTCCCCCGGCTCAGGTTTTTGAGCTCATGAAGGCTCTTGAGGCACAGTTGTCTGCCTGGGAGTCAGAGACTAAGCCGAAGAAGTAGTTCGGCTTTCATGACCTTAGGCTAGTCCTCGGCGTTGGAACAGGTACGTCGGGTCTGGATCGGTTCCACGGAATCTTCTGTATGCCTCCATGACGTCTTCGGATCCGCCTATCGACAGGATTGCTTTCCGGAAGAATTCGCCATTTTCCCTGGTCAACCCACCATTTTCTTCGAACCAGGCGACTGTGTCAGCGTCGAGAACTTCGGCCCATAGATAGCCATAGTACGAGGCTGCATACCCTGGTCCCCAGATATGGGAGAAATAGCAGCTCCTGTATCTGGGAGGAATCAGCGAAAAATCCAGGCCGTATTTCGCCAGAGCTGCCTTCTCGAAGGCATCGATCTGGTCAACAGATTCAGGGAGTTCTTCGGCAGAAGCCTGATGCCAGACCTGGTCGAGCAGCATGGCAGCAAAAGTCTCACAAGCGTCGAATCCCTCACCGAAGTGCCGGGCTGTGAGCAGAGCCTCCACCAAATGACTCGGCATCGGTTCACCGGTATCAACATGACGGGCATAGGTCTCGATCACCGACGGCTCCCAGGCCCACATCTCATTAACCTGACTGGGAAACTCCACGAAATCCCGTGGCGTGTTCGTACCTGACAGACTCGGATAGCGTGTATGAGCCAGCAACCCATGCAGATCGTGACCGAACTCGTGGAAGAGGGTTGTCACTTCATCCCAGGTCATCAGCGACGGTTTGCCTGCACTGGGACGGGACTGATTGCAGTTGTTCGTCACCACAGGAAGGTCGCCAGTCAGATGGGCCTGCTCAGTCAGCGAGGTCATCCAGGCTCCACCCTGTTTGGTTCGCCGTGAGTACGGATCAAGCTGGAGCAGCCCCAGAGGTGAGCCGTCCTCATTGCGTACTTCGAAAGTACGGCACTCATCGGTGTATCCAGCAATGTCATCGCGAGCATGGAAGCTCAGCCCGTACAGCCGTGTCGCCGCTGCGAAAACTCCTTGAGTCAGAACAGTTTCGAAGCCAAGGTACGCACTGAGGGCTTCTTCGTCCAGAGCGTACGCGGTTTTGCGGGTCTTCTCTGCCAGCCATGCCCAATCCCAGGGTTGAAGAGTTTCACCGGGTAGTAGCTGCGCCAACTCTGAGGCAAGTTGGTCAGCCTCACGGCGGGCGTTGACCACCACGGCGTCCGCAGCCTTCACCAACAAAGCCATGATGGCTTGGGTTGTCTTTGCGCAGCCATCGTCAGCAACATAGGCAGCGTAGTTCTCGAAACCTAAAAGCTGAGCCTTCTTCAACCGCAGACGCACCAGTGTCAGGATGGTTTCGCGTGTATCCCAAGGGTCGTCCTGCCCGCGGCTGATAGACGCCTCGAAGACCCTTTGGCGGGTGGGGCGGTGGTTGAGCAGACTCAGAATCGGCTGCCGGGTGGTGTTAACTAGTTCGATCACCCACCCGTTAAGTCCCCGCTCTTCTGCGGCACGGCGAGCCTGGCCAACCTGATCGGGGCTCAGTCCTTCGAGGTGTTCGAGTTGCATGACATGGATCGCTGCTGCTCCCCGGCCTTTGACCACCGTCGTTGAGTACGCAGTTTCTAGTTCAGCAATCTGCTCATTGAGCGCCTTGAGGGCAGTCTTGTCCGCTTCGGACAACAGAATCCCCGAACGTCTGAATGTCCGTAGTTGTTCGCTCAGCCAGAAACGATCCTGATCATCGGCAGATACCTCACCTGCGTCGATGCGCTCCTGGAGGCGTACGAGGCGCTGATAGAGTCGGGAGTCCAGCAGAATCAGGTCGTGGTGGCGGGCCAAGGCAGGCGAAATGATCCCTTCGATCTCGTCGCGGCGATCATTAGTGTCGGCATCTTTGAGGGTCCAGAAACCTCCGCAGACATCGGTGAGATACACCCCAGCCAGTTCCCATTGGCCGATCAGATCGGGTGTCGGTTCGCCCTGGTCAGCAGCGATAGCTTCCAAAACCTCCAGATGAGATGCCATGGCTGATTCGAAGCAAGTCAGCCAATCCTCATCAGTGATCCGGGCAAAGTCAGGCAGACGATAAGGGTCTAACTGCAGACAGAATTCTTCAGCAAGCATGGTGGCCTTTCACATCGGTCACCGCTGCGTACACTTAGGAAACTGTTACCTGGATTGGGCCGACGGTGACACCGTACCTTCCGTCACCATAGTACCGTCCGGTCACCGAGTGGTCGCCTGTCAGCATGTGCAGGTAACCGGAGTAGTTACCAGCTCCATCCAGCTTGATCGACTGGGTTGACGATCCGTCAACCACGAGCTGGATATTAGCGTTGGCAACCCCTCTGATGGTGATAGCAGTACCAGAAGTGGTCGAGGAAATAGTGATCGACGGAGCAGAGAATGTGAAGCTCGTTGAAGCTACAGTGTTGTTCTGCGCAGCCCTTGCTGCCACAGCGACATTTCCGGCACGCAAGCCCGAGAACGGACCAGACAGTGTCCAGATGCCACGCGCATCAGCGACAACGGTGTACATGACTCCACCCACACCCACGGTGACTGTGTCTCCAGGAGCAGCAGTACCCGAGATCACCGGGAAGTACATCCCTGAACGTCCTGCATCAATCCCTGTGATCTTCGCAGGTGTCCCAGTCTGCGCAGGCGGGGTATTCGGCGGCTTCGGAGGGGCAGGAGGCGTCGTGCTCGGTGCCGGTGCGCTAGTCGACGGCGGGGCCGGAGTTGGCGTCGGCGTGGGCGTTGGTGTCGGAGTCGGCGTGGGCGTAGGTGTCTCGATTGGTGTCGGCTCCTCCGTCGGTGTTGGCTCGGGAGTTTCAGTGTCCACCGGCTCGGTTGGAGTGGCTTCCAGAGTCGGGGTCGGAGTCGGTGTCGGCTTGGTGTCACCATTCGAGCCCGATGTAAACAACAGAATCGCTGCGATGATGATCACAGCAAGTGCAACCAGTGCGATCCACAACGGCAGAAGACTACGCTTCTTGGGCTCATCCTCGACGATGACAAGCGAGCTGCGGGTCTCTTTGGTCGGCGGTGAGTCCACGGGGGGCTCGTCTTCTTCTGCGTCGTCAAAGATCACATGCTCGTCTTGGACAACTTCCTCGATCGAAGGCTCTGTCAGTGATGGCTCTTCAACAGGAGGCTGTGCAATGGGCGCTGCTTTGACGGGCGCTTCTGTGACAGGCTCTGCCTTGACCGGAGCAGCCTTCGGGGCCGGTGCGGCTGGCTTGGCCACCGGTGCAGCCTCTGCACCCACGAAGGAGTTCACGATGGCATTGGGAAGCGGGTCCTCATTGATAACAATGGGACCATTTGCCTTCAGATAGGAGGTCAGAGCGGCTCCTGCGGTAGCACCAGCCATCGCCGTCATGAGAAGTGAGGGGGCATTGGCGCCCATGCCGCGAGCGATCGTTAGGGCAGTACGGCATTCCTTGCAGGACTTCAGGTGAGTGTCAACGAGTTCGGCATCAGCCTGGGGCAGTGTCTTCTTGGCGTACGCGCGTGCGCGCTCGCGTACCCACAGGCACTGATCCTCGGAAGCCTTGGCTGCGTTCACCTGCATCCACGCATTGGCCAAACCGCGGCGAGCCCGTACCTGTGTTGCAGGAATCGCATCGGCGGTCAGTCCGGTCAGGAGAGCGACATCCTCAGCACTCATCTGCTCAACGTCGAGATACCACAGCACCTCCTGCCATCGTGCAGGCAGTGTCGAGAAGGCCTCGGCCATTCTGGAAGCAGAGTCGTCCCCAAGGCTTGTCTCAGCGGTGGCTTCCTCATGGATCATGGAGTAGAGATAGGGACGGAATGCGGCCGGCGGCTGGCTTCCGTTCTTGATCTCTTCCTGCATGGAAGCCCACGCCTTGGTGTTGATGGCTTCGGCATCATCGCCAGCCAGGGCAGTAGCGGCGATCAGCCCGAAGACACTGTGTCTTTGCCACAGCTCCTCAAAGGCTGGCATCGAGCCAGTGAACGTACGCTCAACAAGTTCGTGGTCAGATAGGTCGAGCATGTCTGTCGAAGGGGCGCGCCCATTAGTTGGAGGTTGCGAACCAGTCATACCGGAATCCCCCATAGATTCTCCCTGTTGCATATCTTGTCGTTTCCAATCGGTCATAGATGGGAAGCTGATGTGAGGAATGGGCAATGGCAACCCATCCCACTCCGCAAGGACACATCTTTATGTTTACCTGGCGGAGCATATCACGCTGAAGTCTATCACGGGAACAGTTCACATATTGTGACGAATCCATGAAATAGAACGGTGTGTGCCTGAGCCCGAATCCACCGATCCATGCCTACTACGCGACACTAGATGAGTGCGCTGGCTGCGTTGCCACCGCTCGGCAGGCGTCCAGCCTGCCTCCGCAATGGTCGCCTTGCCAGCACACCCATCTAGTGCCGCTCGTTACGGCAGCGATCGCTGGATTCAGGCTGAGGTCTTGTTTCTTGGTTTTTCGCAGAATTGTGAGCGCCAAATCTTTGTTGGTGCGAGTGGATAGTATTAGCGTATGACAGCCATTGCAATGGATGGGAAAGCCCAGGCGGCTATTATCCGACAAGACCTGAAAAACAGGGTCGATGCTCTGAGATCGGCCGGGATCGTACCGGGGCTTGGAACTCTGCTCGTGGGTGAGGATCCAGCCAGCAAACTCTATGTGGCAGGCAAGCATCGTGACTGTGCCCAGGTAGGGATCGAGTCACTGCGTGTGGATCTTCCCGCAACAGCTTCGCGCCAGGAGGTGGCGGATGCCATTGAGGGGCTGAATCAGAATCCTGGGTGTACGGGCTATATCGTTCAGTTGCCGCTGCCGTCTCACCTGGATGAGAACTGGGCTCTGAATCTGATTGACCCGGATAAGGATGCCGATGGTTTGCATCCGATGAATCTGGGGCGATTGGCTGTCGGGCTAGATGGTCCGCTGCCGTGTACTCCGCGTGGGATTGTGGAGCTGCTTCGCCGTTATGACGTAGAAATCGCTGGTGCTGATGTGTGTATCATCGGTCGAGGGCTGACCGTGGGGCGCCCGCTTGGGTTGCTGCTGACTCGGCGTAGTGAGAATGCCACGGTGACTCTGTGTCATACGGGAACCCGAGACTTGGCTCGTCATACTCGTGAAGCAGACATCATCATTGCTGCCGCGGGTCGGGCTGGGATGGTCACCGCCGACATGATTAAGCCGGGGGCTGTCTGTATTGATGTCGGTGTCACCCGCATGGATGGGCGTCCCCAGGGTGATTTGGCTCCGGATGTCTGGGATGTGGCCTCGATGGTGACTCCGAGTCCCGGGGGAGTTGGGCCGATGACTCGCGCCATGCTGTTGACGAACGTTGTTGAAGCTGCTGAAGGTGTGAGCGCCTGATGAGAACCTGGGCATCTCTGGTTGATGATCCCGGTCTGCTGGGCAGGATGCGGCGTCAGTGGCCGTGGCTCATGGTTGTCGGTATCGCCCTAGCGGGGTTGGCGATGATCGCAATCGGATCCTGGCGCGCAGGTGCCGGAGTTGTTGGTGCCGCGATGCTCGCCGGAGGAATCTTCCGGTTGACCCTTGAGGATCCCGGAATCGTCATCGTACGCAACACCCGCTGGCTCGATTTGGTTTTCTACTTCGGGCTAGGTTTCGCCATCATGGGTGTCGCAATGCTCGTCCCTGACCCCCACCACTGCCTCAACCCCTCCAACGCGGGAAGCCTCATCTGGAAAATCTGGGGCTGCGACTCCCCATAACCCGCCCCGTCATCCTGAGCGCAGCGAAGGATCCCCGGCAGTCACCGTAGGGTCTGGTGTGCGCATTGTTGGGGGTGAGACCTAACACAGT
>WQYJ01000123.1 GCA_009781325.1 Propionibacteriaceae bacterium
GAGAAGAAGACATCGGGCAGTGTATGCGCCCGAGCCCAGTTCCGCGACTGGGATGGTAAATGCCGAGACGTACAAGCCACTGGTCCCAACAGGAGAGCTGCCGAACAGAAGTTAAAGAGCAAACTGACAGAACGGAGCTTGTTTCAGCCCGCTGACACAGCTATAACGCCGGACTCCAGCTTCGCCAAGCTAGTCGTCTATTGGCTCGGCGACATGGATCTAGAGAATCGACTAGCTAAGCAAACCAGACAGCGTTATGAGTATCACATGCGCCAGCTGGTGTTGCCAGTATTCGAGCATTTAACGCTACGCGAGATCGGGGTCGCCCGTTGTGACCAGTTCATCAAACAACTGGCCCAAAAGAGCTACAACCGCGCCAGGCAGGCCAAGGTCGTGCTGCGGCTCGTCTTCGGTCTGGCTGTACGACACGAGATCATTCCAAGGAACCCAATGGACGGCATCGCAAGGCTTCATAAGCTGCCCCATACGCCCGACGCCCTGACACCACAGGAGGTCAATACGATCCGTATTGCTGTCCGTTTCTGGGAAACCGGTCTATCCCCGACTGGGCCAAAGCCAGACGGGCAACTGTCTGCGATCATTGAGGTAATGCTCGGCACATCTGCCCGCATTGGAGAAGCCTTGGCGATCCGCCGCCGCGATGTTGATGTGACAAGCCCGCAGCTATCGGTGTCGATTCGAGGAACCATCGTCACACCTAGAGGCGAACCACCCTACCGACAGGATTACACGAAGACTGCCAAGTCGCGACGTACAGTGGCAATCCCCAGTTTCACCGCAGAGGCTCTTCGGCTCCGGTTGGCGATGATGGGCGACCTGTCGCCCGACGCACTGGTCTTCTGCTCCCGCAATGGCACAGCGTTGACGATGAACAACGTCCGCCGCCAGCTACGCCATGTTCTGGACTTGGCTAGCATAGAAGGCGTCACACCACACAGTTTCCGTCGAACAGTAGCCACGGCCATCAACGAGTCTGCCGACATCGATCTGGCAGCAGAGTTACTCGGTCACACTGATAGCAAGATCACAATTCAGCACTACATCCGTCGCAACGAGATGGTCAACCCGGCTACTGCGCAAATCCTAGAGCAAGCATTTCAGCCAGATTGGTGAAGTTACGACATGGCAGAAACCAACTGGTTGAGGTACCTGGCATGGTGCCGCAAAATTTGCGGCACCGGTGCTTGCCACCCGAAGCTAAAGTGTCTTATCTCTTACCAGCGCAAAACGAAGTAATAAGCGAGGGCCACACAACCTACCAACACTGACTCCGAGAATGCAACTCCAAATATGAGCGTCTTGAAAGGGGATTGCACGGTGGTGCCAAGACCTTTATAATCAGGCGTCGTCAGCAACCTGGTCAGATCACCAGTCCAGTCCGGCGACTGATTACCGCTTGCCCGTTCCAGTAAGCATGACGTGATCAGTGAGTCAGAGACAGATTGGATCTCGATAGCTCTCAGTGCCACCTAAGCAGTCACCATGTCTTGATCGCTACTCAGTGTCAGCAGAGCATTTGAGGCTGAGCGCTTGGACAGAATAGTCGCTACCTTGATAGTTACCGCTCAGTTCTCAACGACGCCGTGACTAGTGACGCTGCTCACGAGCCCTGATGGTGACGACTCAGCGCTCAACTCAGTGATCATGACAACCAGTGGCACACAGCATCCCGGTGCTCACGCTCACCGGTCAGTCCGTGACACTCGCTATGAGCGTCCGCTCCAAACGAGATCTTCCCACCTGTTTCACCGAACCATCCAAATCAGGGTCACACGGTTGGCAGTTGAGAATCAGTGGCTGCATCAGCAATGCTTGCGTCCCTCAAGTGCTCAGCGACACAGTGTTACAGCTCCTGCTTTTGTCAGACGTGCCCTCTAGGATTAATCCTATGAGTGTTGGACTGCTAGCGGATGCCGAGTGGGTCCGGGTCGAGGCGACCCTAGGACTGTCTACGGATGCTCAGTCCTTGCACGGTCAGTATTTCACACCTGAGCAGGCAGCAGCGCTGATCACTGACATGCCTCGTCTGCCTGACATCAATCCGATCCGGGTGCTCGATCCTGGCGCGGGTTCGGGCATGCTTACAGCAGCAATTATTGAGCGCTTAGTTAATGAGTCACCTGGTAGGCGAGTCGAGGTGACCGCTGTTGAGCTAGACGAAACTCTCATCCCCGCCCTTGAGCGCACCGCTGGATTATGCCAGGCTTGGGCATTATCGCGCAAAGCGGATGTGACCATCCATGTCGTGCAAGGTGATGTCATCACAGATTCGTTAAGTCTGGAAGCATTGTTCGACCTCGTAGTGATGAATCCGCCTTACCTAAAGCTAGCGGCGGGATCGCAAGCACGCAGAACGATGGAGTCCCTAGGTTGGGACACTCCGAACCTTTACACAGCGTTTATCGCTGTCGGTGTTGAAGCGCTGAAACCGAGTGGTCAATTAGTAGCCATTACTCCGCGCTCGTTCGCAAACGGCCCGTACTTCGGCCAGTTCCGCAAGAAGCTGTTGCGGCAGGTGACGATCAATCGACTGCACACCTTTGAATCTCGTTCGACAGTGTTTTCCGACACTGGAGTTCTACAGGAGAACATCGTTTTTTCAGCCACCAAAGCTGGTGAGCACGGTCCTGTGCTGATCACCGCCAGCCGAGACCACTTGGGTAGTGTCACTGAAAGGCTCATCCCCTATGACGAGCTTGTGTCGCCTGTTGACCCAGAGGAGTTCATCCGGATCACCACTGATGACGCAAGTGAGCAGGCTACGCTTGCAATGTCCGGATTACCGTGTACCTTGACCGACTTGGGCTTATCAGTTTCAACTGGGCGTGTAGTCGACTTCCGGGCAAGGGGCAACCTCACGAAAGAACCGTGCCCTGATAGCGTTCCTTTGGTATATCCGGCTAACTTGCGGAAGGGGAAAGTCTGTTGGCCCCGTTTCATAGGCAAGGCCCAGGGGTTCATCGTCAGGAATGACGACGATCGGAAGGCATTGTTACCGCCAGGATACTATGTACTGGTAAAGCGGTTCTCAGCGAAGGAAGAACGTCGTCGGATTGTGGCTGCTATGTGGGCACCGGAGCGTAATGGTGAGGTCCCGGTGGCATTCGAGAATCATCTGAACGTCTTTCACATTGGGGGTGAGGGCGTTGACCCTGAGTTGGGATGGGGCCTGTGCTTGTGGTTGAACACTAGCATTGTCGACCGTTACTTCCGAACATTCTCAGGCCATACCCAAGTCAACGCCACTGACCTCAGATCGCTGCGATACCCCGATGCCGAAACGCTACGACATATCGGACGAGCCGTTAACGCACTACCAGATCAGAACACGCTAGACACCATAGTGGATGAAGTGTTAGGTGAGAAGGTAGCGGTATGAACGACGAAGCCTATGCGCGGGTCGAGGAAGCTCGAATAGTGCTTGAGTTCCTTGGGTTGGATGCCGAGCGATCCAACGAGCGTTCTGCGCAAGTACTGATGGCTCTCCTAAGACTTACCCCGTCAACACCATGGGCTGATGCCGAAGCTCCCATACTGGGAACTAGGGCAATCATGGATTGGATCAGGGACGAATATGGAACCGCGTATGCGCCGAACACCCGCGAGACAATCCGTCGGTTCACCCTCCATCAGTTCGTTGATGCCGCTCTAGTAGTCGAGAACCCAGATGAGCCGCAGCGCCCGGTGAACTCACCCAGGTGGTGCTACCAGGTCTCCAGTCCAGCCTTGGAACTGATCCGCCTGTATGGCACAGACGGATTCCATCAGCGGCTCGATCAGTACCTTCAGGACGTGCCGGGACTTGCGGATCAGTATCGTGCAGCAAGGGAGATGCGACGAATTCCAGTTACGCTGCCGGACGGTAGCCCTGTAACGCTGAGTCCCGGAGGGCAGAATTTGCTGCTCCAGCAAATGATCGAGAACTTTTGCCCGGTCTACGCCCCTGGTGGCCAGGTCCTTTACATTGGCGATGCGGATAATAAGTGGGCCGTCTTTCGCGAGGCTGAACTCGCTGCGCTTGGTGTCACAACCGACCGACATGGGAAAATGCCCGATCTTGTTGTGTATCTGCCGGACAGGAACTGGCTGCTTCTAATGGAAGCAGCGTCAACCCATGGCCCCGTAGACGGCCAACGTCATTCGGAACTAGCTTCGCTTTTCTCTGGGTCAACTGCCGGTCTGGTGTATGTGTCCTGCTTCCCATCGCGAGCCGTCATGCGAAAGTACACAACCCAGATCGCCTGGGAAACCGAGGCTTGGTGCGCCGAAGACCCCACCCACCTAATCCACTTCAACGGTGAACGATTTCTAGGGCCGTATGAATGACCATGAAAAGACTGGCGAACCTGGCCCGCGTCATGAGCACCGCAAAGCGACGAGTGAAACTAATCAAAGGAGACCACAGTGCGCCCCCATATTGACGAGAAGGCTCTTCAAGAGCTCGCCAAAGAGCGAACAGTAAAGACTCAATCTATCGAATATGACATTACGACGCTGAAAAATAAAATCGACACTGGATATATTAAGCTTGATCCGTCCTACCAGAGAAACTATCGGTGGGGTGTAGGAACAGCGTCGAGGCTAATCGAGAGCCTGCTGTTAAATATCCCGATTCCTTTGGTCTACTTGTCACAAGATGTTGATTTAGACGAAGACGTTTCCGAAGGCTCACCGTACTACTCAGTGATCGACGGGCAGCAACGTCTTACTGCGATCGTGGAGTTTCTTGAAGGCAAGTATGCTCTGGAAGAGTTGTCTATCCTCAAGGATCTCACCGGGTGTAGATTCAGTGAATTGCCGTTGTTTTTAAAGAGGCGTCTTGAGGATCGAACAATCAGTTGCTTGAGAATCGACTCTACTCTTGATGGTGATGTGAAATATGAGATTTTTGAGAGGCTAAACACCGGTTCTGTTGAACTCGAGGCACAGGAAATCCGTAATGCCACCTTCCGTGGAAGATTTAATGATCTCATTAAGAAACTAGCGGAGAATGAAGACTTCAGAACAAATACAAGCCTCTCAGAGGACCGAATTAGGAAGATGTTCCATGTAGAGTTGGTGCTTCGGTATTTTGCCTTTACTGATGGTCGCTACGAGAGCTACCAGCCGCTGCTGAAAGATTTCCTCAACAGGAGCATGCAGGAGTTTCAGCACCTCACTGACGAGGAGTTAATCCAGTTCTCCAGGAGATTCGTTGGTGCCATGGCAGATATTCGGGCACTGTTGGGTGATCTCCCTTTTGCAAAAATGCGTAAACAATCGCCCAACGCCGCCAACGAACGGCTGTTCGCGTCAAGGTTCAACGCAGCGGTATATGATGCCGTTGTTGTCGCCATTGACAGCTTGGGAGGCATAGGGGGCGTACGGAAAGATGCCAGAGAAAGACTAGACGAGCTCTTCAATGACGACGTTTTCCAGGCGGCTGTTTCTGGCGCGGTAACAGATACTAGTAAAGTAATGACGCGCATAAAGATGGTCCAAAATGTCTTCAAGCAGTAGTTCTTATCTAGCAGGCGCACTGGATACTGTCGCCACGAGATGGGATGAAGTCTCGGCCATGTTAGCCGTGGCGAACAGCATGGACGAGTCGTCGCTGGAGAGGCAAACCATTTGCAGGGCGACCGTAGTGATGCTCAGTTCGCATTTCGAAGGGAGCCTGAGGATGATAGCTCAAGCAATCTCGAATGATCTCAATGAAAGCTACTCCTTTGCGGAGCTTCCGACGCCGTTGAAGCGTGGGTTCGTTCAGGATGGTCTCATTCGCGTCGACACCGAAGCTAAGAAACTCGGCCAAGTCATTTCGCGAGTTGTTGACCTTTTAGGGACAACAAATGTCATGATTTCAGATAGCTTCTTTTTGGATCGTAGAGGAAATCCAACAGTCAAAGAGGTCAATTCAATTGGACAATACTTTGGAGTAGATAAAGTATGCTCTTGGTTTGTCGGGAGCAAAATGGAGGATGTTTTCAAAAACGATCGCGCATGGGCTGCACAGTATGCAAAAAGGCTAGCTACGTCAACTAGAAAAAACGTTGAAGCCTTCCCGTACTCCTTGCACCCAGAGCGGTATCAGTTACGTAAGAATAGTGGTTTGGGGACTAGTCTTTTCGAGACATTCATCGAAAACTTTCTTCAACGGAGGCATGATCTCGCTCATGGAAGGGGCCTTGGAACTCCAGCAAAGAGTGTTCGAGAGATCCAAGATGATCTAAGAAAGGTACAGCTGTTAATATATGGCTTCGTCTTGGTTGTCGGGAACAAAGTGAGCGAGGGACGACAAACTCCTCTGATCATAGGGGGGACTGTCGAAGAAGAGTCCTGATTTTTGTTTGCATGCACCAGGGAGCCACATGCACCAAGGGGCCAGGAGGCTGTTGCATGAATCAGAATCTGGTTTTTTTCCTACTAGGTATTGTGGTGACTGCTTGAGGTGATACTACATCTTGTGCAGAAAACAACACA
>WQYJ01000124.1 GCA_009781325.1 Propionibacteriaceae bacterium
GCAGGACATGGCGTACAGCGATGATCGGCCGAGGCGTACCCGAGACCTCGGCAGCCAGAATATAGTCCTGACTCATGACACTGAGCGTTGCTGCACGGGCCATGCGCTGGAAGACCGGAATAGCAGCGATACCGATCGCGATGGTAGCCGTACCCACCGAAGCTCCGAGTGCAGCTGCCAAAAGGATGGCAAGAAGCAGTGCCGGCAGTGCGTAGAGGATATCCGAGCCTCTCGCGACGATCTGACCAACAAACCGATGCCCCATGCCGACATACACTCCCAGGGGCACCCCAATGACTGCTGCAATCGCAACGGCGAGAATCCCGACCAACAGCGTGGTTTGGGCACCGATCATCAGGCGGGAAGCGGTGTCCATACCCAGCGCATTCGTCCCCAGAATGTGCGGCCAGGATGCGGCCCCGTACTTGTTCGATGGGTCAACCTTCGATGGATCGAAGGGTGTCCAGAATAAGGAGATCAATGCCGCGGCAGCGACGATGCCCGACATCGCCAATCCCACAATGACTGTGAACCTCTTCATCGGGAATCACCTCGTGCCAAGCGAGGATCAATGACCAGATAGGCCAGATCAACAAGGAAATTCACTGTCAGGACTATAAAGACCAGGAGCATGGCAACTCCTTGGACGACCATCAGGTCACCAGCGCGCACGGCGTTAACCAGAAGTCTTCCCAATCCCGGCAGAACAAAGACCTCTTCGACCAGAATCGCTCCGACAAACATCGATGCCACTTGGAGACCAACGACGGTCACCAAGGAGGTCGCCATGTTTCTCATTCCATGCCGGATCATTCCGCGCCACTTGGTCCATCCCACGGCACGTGCCGTACGGTAATAGTCCTCGGTGAGTACATCGATGAACCCAGCTCGGACATAGCGAGCCAAGAAGCATCCTTGGACAACGACTATAGCGAGGACAGGAAGGGTTAAATGTGCCGCCCAACTAGAAATGGAGGTTCGTAGCGGGACGTATCCATTGGACGGGAACCATCCCAGTTTTACTGCAAAGACAATGGTGAGCGCTGTTCCGGCGAAAAACACCGGAATCGCTAAACCGATGTGAGTCAGGGCATTAACCAAGGCTCCGCTCCAGCGTCTGCGCAGCATCGCCGCCACCAACCCCATGGGTATCGCGGCTGCCAAAGAGGCCGGCATGGAGATGCCGATGAGCCAACCTGTGACAGCCAGCGGAGGACCAACCTGGGAAACAACTGATTGACCTGTCAGATAGGAGGCCCCGAAGTCTCCGCGTACCATTCCTAGAAGCCACTCCACATAGCGGACAACCAGCGGCCGATCCAGCCCCCATTGTTGGCGCAGGGCTTCCACCGCCTCATCGCTGGCTCCCATCCCTAGGCTCGCTTGGGCGACATCTCCCGGAAGTGCCTGGATGATGAGAAATATCACCATCGAAGCAACGAGGACTGTGCCGAGAAAGACGGCTAGTCGACGGGTAGTTGCCCGCACGAGGGGCACGGGATCACCCTGTCGCCGAGATGGTCGTCAGATCGAAGCTCAACGAGGTTGCATTCTGTGAGACACCGGTGATACCGGCTCGGGCAACAAGGAGATTCGGGAAGACGAAGAGCCAATCAGCAGCCGCATCGTCAGCCAGCATCTGACCAGCCAGCTTCATGTAAGTAATGAAGTTGTCCGGTGATGCTGCATCGGCTGCTCGGATGAGGGCCTGGAAATCCGGATTGTCGTAGTTCCAGTAGTACCCAGGATCAGCGAACATCACAATGTCCCTGGGTTCGACATGGGAGACAATCGTCATGTCGTAGTCGCCGTCGAGGAAAACCTCAGGCAGCCAACGCGAGGAGAAGTCGAGTTCCTCAACTGTGACACTGATCCCAATATCGCCCAGTTGGCTGGCGATGAAGGTCGCGGCAGGAGAGGTGTATGGGGTGATGGGAATCCTCAGGGCTAAAGTCAGGTTGGAAACACCTGCCTTAGCCAGCAGTTCCTTGGCCAAGTCGGGGTCATAGGGATAGACCTGGGATAGATCTTCGTAGTACGGATCGGTCGGGACTACCATCGTACCGATGAGCTCTCCGTAGCCGCCCCAGACGGTGTCAACTAGGCCCTGACGGTCGATGGCATGGCAGATGGCTTGGCGTACTAACACATCCTGCAAGGCTGGACGAGCATGATTGAAGCCTAAAACGACCTCGCCATTGGTCGTACCTTCGATGATTGTGTACTTCGAGGTATCCGAGAACTGGGCAAGAGAATCAGGGGAAGTCATCTCACCGACGATGTCCAGATCACCGGAGAGCATCGCAGAAACCATGGCGTTGGGGTCTGAGATATAGCGGAAGACAACCGTATCGTAGTAAGGCTTGGCACCCCAGTAATCGGAACTCTTCTTCAGGGTGATCCGATCCCCCTTCACCCAGGAATCATAGACGTACGGGCCTGAACCCATCGGAGCTGTTGCCATGTCTTCGGTAGCCGGATCCACGATGATCCCTGCTGTGGATGTCATATTAAACAACCAGAAGTTGGACGGTTCGCGCAGGGTCACTGTGACGGTGGCGGGGTCAACCGCGGTCACTGATGTGACGATTTCCATGTGGGACTTCAGTATCTGCGAGGTGCCGTCGCGCATCCTATCGATACTCGCTACAACAGCATCAGCATCGACAGGCGTACCTGAGGCAAACTTTGCTTTCCCATTGAGGTGGAAGGTGTAGGTCTTGGAGTCCTCTGAGACATCGTAACTGTCAGCCAGCAGCGGTTCGATTGAACCGGAGGAATCCATCTTGACCAGAGTTTCGTAGACGTTGTAGAGCAGGAGCTGCGGAATCGAAGCAGCATCGGAAACACTGAGATCCAGGGTCCCTGGTTCAAGGGTCATACCCACAGTCAGGGTCTTGCCCCCGGTGGTCGATGTGGTGCATCCCGCGAGCAGTGCGGTCATGGTGATAACGATGGCTGCGATCATTCCAAGGCGAGGAAGTCTCATGCGTTGCCCTCCTGAACTCAAATCAGTATTCCGACCGAACAGTCTAGCGGAAATAACCTGTAATCCTGCATTCATTTGGTTCTCGGACTGCTATCGTGTCTAGGAGGTTTAACTTCCACGAGTAAGGATCGGGATATGACCAGTGAAAACCAGGATTGGCAGAAAGAAATTCTTGCGGACACGCTGAACCAAGCATTGAGCGATCTGAGAACTAAGGTTGATGGACTGTGTGACTATGACCGACGCAGGCCTATGACCACAACCGGCACGAACCTGCTCGGCTTAATCAAACACGTAGCCAGCATCACCATCGGCTATTTCGGTGTGACCTTCGACCGGGACCCTGGCATCGAGTTGCTCTGGTTTACCGAAGAAGCCGAAGAAGGAGCAGATCTGTGGGTTCCTGCGGATGAATCGACAGACTACATTCTGGATCTCTATGCGCGCAGCCAAGCAGTTGCCCAGGCCACCATTGATGCCCTGGATCTCGACTGTGAAGGTTATGTGCCGTGGTGGCACCCAGACAAGAGGCATGTGACGCTGACGAGGATTCTGGTTCACTGCATTGCAGAGATTCAGCGTCATGCCGGTCATGCAGACATACTTCGGGAACTCATTGATGGTGAGGTTGGGCGATATCCCGGTGATGTCTGTATCCCTGACATCACAACAGACCAGTGGGCTGCCTATCGAGCACAGATCGATGCCGCCGCGCGACAGGTAGACCCGGGCAACCTATCTACGTAGTGGGCACTGCCTGCATAGACTTGACTTCGCAACTAAGATCGACGAAGACATTTTTTCAACATGGAGATTTAGCATGAACACTTTGCCCGATGAAAATGGGTACTTTGGGTCCTATGGAGGGTCCTATCTTCCCCCAGTTCTTGAAGAAGAGCTGGCGAAGGTAGCCGCAGCGTACATGGAGGTACGCAATGATCCTGTGTTCCTCATGGAGATGGAAGAAATCCAGAAGAACTACCAAGGCCGTCCCACCCCTGTCACCCACTTGCATGGTTTAACTGCTCTGCAGGGCGGTGCCCAGATCTACTGCAAGCGCGAGGATTTGAATCACACTGGTGCCCATAAGTTGAATCACTGTGTTGGAGAGGTTCTTCTAGCCAAGCGCCTAGGCAAGACTAAGGTCATTGCTGAGACAGGCGCGGGCCAGCATGGTGTTGCTCTGGCGACCGCTGCAGCTTATCTTGGGGTTGAGTGCGAGATTCACATGGGTGAGGTCGACATCGCAAAAGAGCATCCGAATGTCATTCGTATGCAGCTCCTCGGCGCTAATGTCGTACCTGTCACCTTCGGGCAGAAGACTCTGAAGGAGGCCGTTGACTCGGCGTTCGAAACCTACGCACGCGACTATGAGACGACTCTGTACTGCATCGGCAGCGCTGTGGGTCCTCACCCTTTCCCGATGATGGTACGCGACTTCCAGACCGTGGTGGGCCTTGAAGCCCGCCAGCAGATCCAGGAGCAGGCCTTCCGCCAACCGGATGCTGTTGTCGCGTGTGTGGGCGGCGGGTCGAATGCCATCGGTATTTTCTCTGCATTCCTCGATGACGACAATGTTGCGCTCTATGGTGTCGAACCAGGCGGGCGTGGTTCAGCCCTTGGTGACCATGCTGCTACGATCACCCATGGTTCCGATGGCGTCATCCATGGCTTCAACACCTTGCTTCTCACCGATGAAGACGGCGAAATCGCACCGGTCTACTGTCTTGCTTCGGGGTTGGATTACCCCGGTGTCGGGCCCCAGCATGCGTACCTGCATTCCATTGGGCGAGTGAACTATGTTGTCGCCAATGACTCCGAAGCCCTAGAAGCCTTCTACACCCTCTCCAAGTCCGACGGCATTATCCCCGCACTAGAGAGCGCCCATGCTGTTGCGTACGCGATGAAACTCGCAAAAACCATGGATCCGGACAAGGTAATCCTGATCAACCTCTCCGGCAGAGGTGACAAGGACATCGACTATGTCGTCGAAACCTTCGGCCTAGGCGAGTAATTTGGGTCTTCTTGCGTTGTCGAGTACACTTATGAGGCCGACGCGGGGTGGAGCAGCTCGGTAGCTCGCTGGGCTCATAACCCAGAGGTCCAAGGTTCAAATCCTTGCCCCGCTACTAGAAAAGGGCTTCTAACTAGAAATAGTTAGAAGCCCTTTAACCTGTTCATGCTAGAAACTGGCTACAACAGACAGATCATCGTAGATACCGGTCGCTGATGGATTCAGATAGAGGGCTTCTGAATCGATGTAGTCTCTTCCATGTTGATGATTAGGGACGAGGGTTAAACGTGGTTTCGTCACATCATGGGAACTTGTATAGTCTGGATCGCATTCAGACATGCCATATTCCGCTGCCATATCTTGACAATTCCAGCTCACTCCGATGCCGAAATAGAGAAATCCAACCTGGGAAGCCACTGGGCAGTCGTCGTCAAGACATATTGTGAAGAACTCGGGTGTGTCTAATTGACCGTCAAAAGGTTTAAAGTATGCCTCCGACCAGCCTGTAAGAACGTCCGCCAGATTGATGCACTTCGTGTCATCAGAGTATCTGCACCACGTGCCCTGTAGTTCGACTGGTAAGTCATAGTACTTTGGCGAAGAATCACTTGAACCAGGTGCTGATGAGGGCTCTATAGAAGTGTTCGACGGTACGGGAGTTCGAACTTCCATCTCAGGAAGAAACCAGTAGCGTCCAGCAAAGAAAGCCAACCCCAAAGCAATGACAACAACAATCACAGCCAGCGGTGTGATCCATTTGTTCTGTTGTCGAACGATGATTCTTGTTGTACCCATGGCCTATCTCGGTTCGTGTCAACGTGGAAAGCAATAAGAGCTTATCACCGCCTAAGCTGGGAGCTCACTGCGGACTACTTTCTTTGATCGCAAAGATGCCGGGTCAGGAAGAACAGTACTCGCATGGGCGCGACCGTGAAATGCATCTCTGTTGAATACCGGTGGCATGAAATACCACTCTGAGTGGTATTATCCTAAGTGATTATTCAACACAGGAGGTTACCTGGTGGCGATCCAGGAGTTCTTGGCTTCTCGGCAAGTGTTCACCGCCGAGGACTTCGCCGCGCAGTTCCCCGGCAGCCAGACCGACCGCAACCTGTTGAGCCGCGCGGTCGTCAGCGGGAGCGTGGACAAGGTTCGGCGTGGGGTGTACGTGTCGAAGACGGGACGCTTTACAGGCGTGGTCGCTGACCCTCTCGACGTGGCCCTTGCCGTCGCGCCAGATGCGGTGTTCAGCTTCGCCTCTGCCTTGCAGTTGCTTGGGGTAGCGCATAACCTCACCCGTCAGGTCCAGTTCTTCACCAGCGCCTCGGTCAGGGCGTTCGACTACGACGGCACCCGATACCTGCCCCACCGCACCCACGGCGCTTTCAGGGCCGCCCAGAGCATCATTACCCCGGCAGGTCGCAGCTACCAGGTGA
>WQYJ01000125.1 GCA_009781325.1 Propionibacteriaceae bacterium
CGAGAAAAGAACCACCCCCAAACCCAACGCCACCCACCGGTCATCCTGCCGCCAGGCAGGACCCCCGGCAGCCAACGTATGGACTCGGGAAAAGAACCACCCCCAAACCCAACGCCACCCACCGGTCATCCTGCCGCCAGGCAGGACCCCCGGCAGCCAACGTATGGACTTGGGAAAAGATCTACCCCCCAGACCCTACAGCACCCGCCGGGGGTCCTGCCTGACGGCAGGATGACCTGTGGTGACAATAGGGCAAGTCAGTTTTTAGCCTAACCCGTCCTCAGTAATCAAAAACTTAGCGCGCTCAGGGTTAGGACGATGGGTCAAACCATCTTTAAGTACGCCCTTAGTCCACGCTTTGACTTGCTTGCGGAGGTTCTTTTCCGTACCGGAACCATCAAAGACCACATCAGCGGCTTCAAGACGCACCTCATCATCGATCTGCGCATCAATACGCCCCCAAGCCTCGTCCTCGCTCATCCCGCGGCCCTCAATCAACCGCGCAGCGCGTACTTCCGGTGGAGCATCAATCACGATCACACAGTCAAAAGCCTCGGGCCCTGCCGCCTCAACAAGAAGCGGAATCGAATGCACGATCATCGCCGCACCGGTCGCACCCACTTCCGCATCAATGCGATGGCCCTCAGCAATAACCAGAGGATGAATAATCTCTTCTAAGCGTTCAAGTGCCTCATCATCATTCAGAAAGACGTGCTGAGCGACCAGCGCCCTATTCAGGGTACCGTCTTCGCGCAGCACGTCTTCACCGAAGATTTTCACAACAGCAGCTAATCCTTCAGTTCCGGGTGCAACAACCTCACGAGCCAGAACATCATAGTCAACGACTTTGACGCCCATCTTCTCGAACTTCTTGCCCGCAACGGACTTCCCAGCGGCAATACCGCCAGTTAAGC
Source organism: Propionibacteriaceae bacterium (assembly GCA_009781325.1). Lineage (GTDB taxonomy): Bacteria > Actinomycetota > Actinomycetes > Propionibacteriales > Propionibacteriaceae > WQYJ01. The sequence continues at coordinate 915 of WQYJ01000125.1, forward strand.
CGACTCGTATCATCGTTGCTCCCTCATCTGAGAGTACGAACTATTCCTCGTTGAGCTGCTCTTTGAGAGCCTGCAGGGTCTCATCGGATGCGAATGCCGATTCGACTGGCTCCTCGCCTTCGCCTGTGGAGTAGGTTGCTGCGGTCATTTCCTCAACAACGGCTTCTTGCTCAGCTTCGACAGCCTGTTCGGCCTGCTTCTTGTGAGCCTCCCACAGTGCGCGAGCTTGGGTCCACTGGGCTTCCCATGCGGCTTGCTGCTCTTCGTAGCCTGGCTTCCATTCGTTGGTCTCCGGATCGAAGCCCTCAGGATAGATGTAGTTGCCTTCTTCGTCGTACGAAGCAGTCATGCCGTACAAGCTCGGGTCGAAGTCGTCAGCGACGATGTCGACACCCTCGTTAGCCTGCTTCAGTGACAGCGAAACGCGGCGGCGTTCGAGGTCAATGTCAATGATCTTGACCATGACTGAATCACCAACGGTGACAACCTGCTCGGGGATCTCAACGTGGCGCTCGGCCAGTTCAGAGACGTGAACCAGACCTTCGATGCCCTCAGCAACACGGACGAAGGCGCCGAAGGGCACCAGCTTGGTGACTGTACCAGGAGCGATCTGGCCGATTTGATGCAGACGAGCGAAGGTCTGCCAGGGATCTTCCTGGGTGGCCTTCAGCGACAGAGAAACACGTTCACGGTCCATCTCAACCGACAAAACCTCGACAGTGACTTCCTGGCCGATCTCGACAACCTCGGATGGGTGGTCGATGTGCTTCCAGGACAGTTCGGAGACGTGGACCAACCCGTCGACTCCACCCAGATCCACGAAGGCGCCAAAGTTGACGATCGAGGAGACCACACCCTTGCGGATCTGGCCCTTCTGGAGGTTGTGGAGGAAGGTGGTACGTACCTCGGACTGAGTTTGCTCCAGCCAAGCGCGACGAGACAGAACAACGTTGTTGCGGTTCTTGTCCAGTTCGATGATCTTGGCTTCGAGTTCTGCGCCGATGTAAGGAGAGAGGTCGCGTACGCGGCGCATCTCAACCAAGGAGGCGGGCAGGAAGCCGCGCAGTCCGATGTCAACGATCAGGCCGCCCTTGACGACCTCGATGACACGGCCAGTAACGACACCGTCTTCTTCCTTGATCTTTTCGATGGTGCCCCATGCACGTTCATACTGGGCTCTCTTCTTCGAAAGGATGAGTCGACCTTCCTTGTCCTCTTTCTGTTGGACAAGAGCTTCGACAGTATCGCCCACATGGACTTCTTCGAAGGGATCGACATGGTACTTGATCGCAAGTTCCTTAACCGGGATAACTCCCTCAGTCTTATAACCTACGTCGAGCAGAACTTCGTCTTTGTCTACTTTGACGACGATGCCTGTGACAATGTCGCCATCATTAAAGTTCTTGAGTGTTGAATCGATAGCGGCGAGGAAATCCTGGTCTGAGCCGAGGTCGTCAACCGCGATAGAGGCTTGCGCCGGAGATGTCATTGAATATGACTTTCACAATAGATGGACAGTTCGGCATTATCCTGCGGACAGACAGGGCGAACCCTGCAAGCCGCTGCCCGATTCACTCCACGCCGGAATAGGGCACAACAATGCGCTGACTAATCCTACCGATGCTCATCAAGAACGGCAACCGTGGAATATTTTGTTATAAATCATTACCAAATTTGAGATTATGCCCCTCGGCACGCTCAGCTAGTGAGCTGCTGCAGCCCAGGAAGGTCCAACACCAATGCTGACATCAAGGGGGATGTCTAGCTTGATGGCACCTTCCATATGAGTACGAACCATCTGAGCAAGACTGTCAGCCTCACCCGGGGCAACTTCGAAGATCAGTTCATCGTGAACCTGGAGGAGCATCCGCGATGCGAAGCCCTCCTTAACCAGTGCAGCGTCCACATCCAGCATGGCGAGCTTAATGATGTCTGCGGCCGTACCCTGGATCGGCGCATTAAGGGCCATGCGCTCAGCCATGTCACGGCGAGTACGATTCGTCGAGCCTAAGTCAGGCAGGTAGCGCCGTCTGCCCAGGAGGGTTTCGGTGTAACCACTCTGCCTTGCTTCGGTGACAAGGGAGTTAAGGTAGTCGCGTACCTTGCCGAATTCTTCGAAATACCCTTCCATCAACCGCGTTGCCTCCCCCACCGGAATCTTGAGCTGATTGGAAAGCCCAAAAGCACTCAGACCATAGGCAAGGCCATAGTTCACCGCCTTGACCCGACTCCTCTGCGCCGGAGTGACCTCACTGGGGTCGATATTGAACACGTGCGCTGCCATAACGGTGTGGAAATCCTGACCCGACTTGAACGCATCAATGAGAAGCTGGTCACCGGAGACATGCGCCATGATCCTCATCTCGATCTGCGAATAATCGGTGGTCATTAGCGTCTCAAACCCAGCCCCGGCAACAAAGGCTCCTCGAATCTGATTCCCCGCAGGTGTTCGCGTGGGGATGTTCTGCAAATTCGGGTCTTGCGAGGAAAGTCGTCCGGTCGCGGCAACTGTCTGCAGATAGGTCGTGTGGATTCGCCCATCATCGGCCACAGACTTGATTAAGCCCTCGACGGTTTGGCGCAGCTTGATGGCGTCGCGGTGCGCGAGCAGATACTCCAGGAAGGGATGGGAGGTTTCCGAATACAGCCAGTCGAGCGCCTCAGCATCGGTGGTGAACCCTAGTTTGGTTTTCCTCGTCTTTGGCATCTTCAGTTCATCAAAGAGTACGACCTGGAGCTGCTTGGGCGACGACAGGTTGATCTCGTGTCCGATTGCGGCATAAGCATCCTGTTCAGCTTGAATAACCCGGTCATCAAATTGACTGCGAAGACTGACCAGCAGGTCACAATCGACGGCGATTCCGGTCTTTTCCATGCGGGCTAAGACCCGTGTCAGCGGAATCTCGACCTTGGTCAGCAAATCCGAAGCACCCCTGTCGGAAACCTCAGCAAGGATCGGTGCTGCCAGGTCAGCGATCGTACGAGCGTTCGCAGCCGAGGCTTCCGCCGAGGAATGATCCTCGAAGTCGAAGGCAGGTTGGTCGCCGTCCTCGACCGAGGCTGCCACTAGGGCACGATTGAGGTATCTCTCGCTCAGACTGGGTAGGTCGAGGGCTCGACGATCTGGGTTAGCCAGATAGGCGGCAAGTTGGGTATCACAGACAATCCCGCGCAGATCCCATCCCCATTCCCACAATCCGATGAGGGGTTCTTTGATGTCATGGACAACCTTGGGGATGGACTCATCTGCCAGCCAGGCACAGAGGGCCTTCTCATCTTCGGGGCGCAGATCACGCAGATCACACCAGGCGATGGCCCCATCGTCAGACGCAATGGTGACCGATTCCAGGTTCCAGACTCCTCGGCTCCAACTGCCATCGACACATAAACCTGACTGGGTTTTTGCATGCTGAGCCAGCCAGGTGCTCATCTGACCAGGGGTCAGCAAGGTTGCCTTCGAGCTGACAGGGGCAGCTTCCACGATTTCTTGGCGGATGAAGGTCTCGCGTACTCGATCTCTCAGTGCCCTAAACTGCAGAAGATCAAAGAGTGCGTTGACGGCTTCCATGTTCGGCTCGGCGCGTACTAACTCGGGAACAGTGACCGGCAGTTCGAGGTCTTTGAGCAGGGCGTTCAGGTGTCGGTTGCGTGTCACATCAGATAGATGAGCACGGAAGGACTCTCCAGCTTTACCGGGCACCTGCGGGGCGCGCCGGATCAGGTTTTCGAGGCCATCAAACTCTGCCAGCCATTTCGCCGCAGTCTTGGGCCCGACCCCGGGGACTCCGGGAAGGTTGTCAGAGGTCTCTCCCACTAGCGCTGCGAGTTCAGGATACCTTTGCGGAGTCACGCCGTACTTATCCTCGATAGCCGCCGGGGTCATTCTCTGGGTTTCGTTGCGGCCTGGATATAGTACGGTCACCTCATCGGTGACAAGCTGAAATGAATCTCTGTCACCTGAGGAGATTAAGACTTCCATATCATGTGTGCGCGCCTGATGAGCCCAGGTTGCAATGATGTCATCGGCCTCGTAGTCATCCATGTCGAGGTGCGGAATATTCAGCGCAGCCAGGAGGTCCTTGATCAGATCGACCTGACCAAGGAACTCCTTGGGAGTTTCGCTGCGTGTGGCTTTATAGCCTTCGTACTCCTTGGTACGGAAGGTGATTCGTGATCGGTCGAAAGCCACGCCGATGTGCGTGGGCTTCTCCGAACGTACGACCGGTAGGAACATCGCAAGGAAGCCGTAGACAGCGTTCGTGTGCTGTCCCGTGCTGGTCATAAATGACTCTACGGGGTATCCGTAGAAAGCTCTGAAGGCGAGCGAATGCCCGTCTACGAGTAGAACTCTTGGTTCTTCAATCTCCGCTTCTGCACTCACTTGGAGCCCTTGGATGGACGCCCGTGGTCAATGACCCCTTGGGCAACCTCACGCATGGACTTTCGTAGATCCATCGCTGTTTTTTGAATCCAGCGGAAGGCTTCAGCCTCGGTGAGCCCTAATCCCTCCTGGAGCAGGGCTTTGGCTTGGTCGACGACCTTGCGGGACGCCAGGCGTTCCTCAAGATCAGCGACTTCGGCTTCAACAGCAAGTATTTGTGCGAAACGGGCACGAGCCACTTCGATGGCCGGGACAACATCCGAGACATCGAAGGGCTTAATAACATATGCCATAGCTCCCGCGCGGCTTGCACGGTCGATCAGGTCACGTTGGGAAAATGCGGTAAGGATAACAACAGGTGCAATTCGTTCTTCTGTAATGGTCTCCGCAGCAGTAATTCCGTCCATTTTAGGCATCTTGACATCCATCACGACTACGTCAGGAAGGAGTTCACGAGCCAGCGTGATAGCTTCTTCGCCATCAGCCGCCTGCCCCACCACGGAATAACCAGAATCTTCGAGGAGTTCCACCAAGTCAAGCCTTATAAGTGCCTCATCCTCGGCGACGAGCACTCTCATAGCTGTGGTAGCTTTCTCATTCACCCTTTGATTCTCTCACCTCGGACCCCGCGAGACAAGATACCGCAAGCTATGGCAGAATGTACGAGGTTCCACAACGACATTGCCCAAGTGGCGGAATGGCAGACGCAGCTGACTCAAAATCAGCCGTCCCAAAAGGACGTGGGGGTTCGACTCCCCCCTTGGGCACAACGCAGCTATACCCCGGCAGCGGGGAGTCGAACGGCTGCGTAGCAGACGCGACGCCCCGTCGGCGGGGCACAACGCAGCTATACCCCGTCGGCGGGTCACAACAGCAACGACCCGATCAAAGAGAAACCCACCCCCGGTCATCCTGCCGCAGGCAGGACCCCCGGAAGCCGACGTATGGAGTGGGGTAAAACACGCCATGGGGCCTGGAGGCTGCTGCATGAATATAACGTGCCACAGGGCTGGCCCAACATCATAAACTTAGGCTGATGGGGACAAAAGGAGACTAGGCTGTTGGCACATTAGGCAGGGATTCCTAGGTGTTAG
>WQYJ01000126.1 GCA_009781325.1 Propionibacteriaceae bacterium
CTAGCACAACGCAATATTGCCTCGGGAAAGCTGTATATCCTTGAAGATAACGGCACACCTGTTTCCATGGCAAGGGCATACAGAGAATTACGGGCAATATGCGTGGTCAGCGCTGTCTACACCCCGCCGTACTTCCGCGGGAAAGGATATGCGTCATCCTGTGTGGCAGGTGTCAGCCGTGTGATCCTTGAGCGGGGTTTCGAAAGAGCAGTCCTCTACACAGATCTTTCCAACCCGACATCCAACAGTATCTATCAGAAGATTGGCTATCAGCCCATCGGCGACTCGATGATCATTGCCTTCGAATAGTCTCTATGCCAACCCCGGTCATCCTGCCGCAGGCAGGACCCCCGGCGGCCGACGTGTGGACTCGAGAAAGACTAGCCACCCCAAGACCCTACGTCGGCTGCCGGGGGTCCTGCCTGACGGCAGGATGACCGAGGGCCAAAAACGTGCCATGGGGCTGGCCCCGTGGCACACTTTTACGCCACTACGTCGCCGATGTGTTTCTTCCCGGGGATGCCGACTACTACCGTACCTGCGGCGACGTCGTCGACCACTAACGCGTTGGCGCCGACTTTGACGTCGTCGCCTACGGTGATGGGGCCGATGAGCTTCGCCCCGGCGCCGAGTAGGACTCGGTTGCCGATGGTGGGGTGGCGCTTGAAGCGGCCTCGGGAGCGTCCGCCTAGGGTGACTTGGTGATACATCAGTACGTCGTCGCCGATCTCGGCTGTCTCGCCGATGACAACGCCCATGCCGTGATCGATGAAGAACCTGCGCCCGATCTTGGCGCCGGGATGGATTTCGACACCGGTGAAGAACCGGGCGAACGACATCAGGATTCTCGCCCAGGGGCGCAGTAACGGCGATGTGGTCCACATAGCGTGGGCGATCCGATAAGCCCAGACAGCGTGAACCCCAGGATAGGTCAGGGCTACCATGGCTTTCGAGGTGGCTGCCGGGTCATCTCTCATCGCCGCCGACAGATCCTCACCCATTCTGTAGGTCAGCCTCTTGACTAGGCGGTACGCATGCGCGGATGTGGACGGGGATGCCTTCATAAAGTGACTCATCATTGTTCCAATTGGTCGGCACACAGTGGTGTGGATAGATAACGATCACCCGCATCTGGGATGATGACGACAACTGTCTTTCCGGCAAGGTCGGATTCTGCGATCAACTGAGCTGTTGCTGCCAGTGCCGCACCGGCGGAGATACCCACAAACAAGCCCTCCTTGGTGGCGGCTTGTCTGGCCCAGTCGATCGCGGTGTTGGTCGGCACCGCCAGAATCTGATCGATGACACGCAGATCGAGAATCTCCGGTACGAAGTTGGCTCCGATTCCCTGGATTCCATGGGGGCCGGCATTTCCTTGGGTGAGTAGAGGAGACTCTGCTGGCTCGACACCGATTACCCTCACCTGCGGGTTTCGCTCCTTGAGCCCCTGACCCACGCCAGTGACCGTACCGCCCGTACCGATTCCAGCGACCACAACATCGACACCTCCCTGGGTGTCATCCCAGATTTCCACCGCAGTCGTACGGCGGTGGATATCCGGGTTAGCCGGGTTCTCGAACTGGCGAGCCATCACAGCCCCTGGAGTTTCGGCAAGAATCTGCTCAGCCCTCGCGATCGCACCCGACATACCTTGCGAACCTGGTGTCAGTTGGAGTTCGGCACCCAAAGACCTCAGAAGAGTACGCCGCTCGCTGCTCATGGTTTCCGGCATCGTCAGGATCACCTTGTATCCACGAGCAGCACCCACCCAGGCGAGCGCGATCCCGGTGTTCCCCGAGGTCGCCTCAATGATGGTCCCACCTGGACGAAGAGCTCCGCTGGCTTCAGCCGCCTCAACAATCGCCGCACCCACACGATCTTTGACTGACCCTGCTGGGTTGAAATACTCCAGCTTGGCAAGGATAATCGCCTCCGAATCTGGATAGAGATGATTGATCCGCACCAGCGGAGTATGCCCCACCAAAGAGGTGGCATCAGCCGCGTAGTTCATCAGACAACCTTCCTGACCGGCAACTAGCGCGAGGCTGCAAGGGCCTGATCGAGATCGGCGATGATGTCGTCGATGTACTCGATGCCGATGCTGAGACGTACTGATTCCGGCGGCACCCCCGCTTCGACCAGCTCCCATTCCTCAAGCTGAGAATGGGTTGTGGTTGCCGGGTGGATAGCCAGCGACTTCGCATCGCCGATATTGGCGACGTGCGAGAGCAGTTGCAGAGAGTCGATGAACTTCGCCCCAGCCAGTCGTCCTGCTTTGAGCCCGAAGCTGAGGATCCCGCCGTACCCGCGACCGGTCAGTATGCGGTCGGCGACCTCCTTGTAGGGAGATGACTCCAGACCGGGGTAGTTCACCCAGGCGACATCCGGATGGTTTTCGAGGTGCTTAGCAACGGCCAAAGCATTGCTGGAATGGCGTTCGACGCGCAGGGGCATGGACTCCAGCCCTTGGATAAACAGCCATGAATGCAAAGGTGCCAGGGTTGCGCCGGTGTTGCGCAGCAGAACGGTTCTCGCTCTCAGAATGTACGCTGCCTGTCCGGCTGCTTGGGTCCAAATCGTACCGTGATAGGCCCCATCTGGCTTTGTCAGACCTGGGAAGCGCTCGGCGTGGGCCTTCCAGTCGAAATTACCGGAGTCCACGATCACCCCACCCAGTGTTGCGCCGTGACCCCCGATGTATTTCGTCGCAGAGTGGACCGCGACATCAGCCCCATGATCGAAGACCTTGCACAACAGCGGGGTAGGCACGGTGTTGTCGACGATGAAGGGAAGCCCGAGAGCATGGGCGGCATCGGCCCAGGCGCGTACATCGATGACATTGCCAGCCGGATTGGCGATCGTCTCTCCGAAGACGAGTTTGGTCTTGTCATCGACGTACTTTGCGAGGTCTTCGGGCTTGGCGGGATCGACGAATCGTGTTTCCAGCCCGAATTGCGGCAGGGTGTGAGCCAGCAGCGCAAACGTACCCCCATAGAGGGTGGACAGGGCCACGATATTGTCACCGGCATAGGTGAGGTTGAGGATGGAATAGGTGGTCGCTGCTGCACCCGAGGCTGTTGCGAGGGCTCCGACTCCGCCTTCAAGGGCGTTGATGCGGTTCTCGAACACGTCCGAGGTTGGGTTCATAATGCGCGAGTAGATGTGGCCTGGCTGGCGCAGTGCGAAGAGGTCAGCGGCGTACTCCGTACTTTCGAAAACGTAACCAGTTGTTTGATAGATCGGTACTGTGCGAGAGTAGGTCGCAGAGTCGGGGGTTTCTTGGCCGGCATGAACGGCGATGGTGTCCGGATGATATGTCATGTTCTTTTCTCCTTAGTCGAATAGGCCTGACGCTTCTTACCAGGACAGTGGACGAACGTGTACTCCAAGCCTACGAGAGTTTGACGCTGCACGTGCCAATCGGCATTGCTCCCACTGCCCTCACAGCATTCGACAACACATCAAGACCACACCAATGGCGGTGGGAGTACGCAGGTCTCGACGGAACATAGCGTTTAGGTTAGCATGCAACCCCACCGATCGACCAAACCGCCCCCGGTTATCCTCACAGCCCAAGGTATGCTAATGTTTTTCGAGCGCGCGAGTGGCGGAATGGCAGACGCGCTGGCTTCAGGTGCCAGTCCCGGCAACGGGGTGGAGGTTCAACTCCTCTCTCGCGCACAGATGATTGAGGCGAGCGGAATTGAAGCTTGCTTCGATTCCCGAGCCGATTGAAATCTGTTTCCTTGAAAGTTCCTCTGGAACTTTCAAGGAACACAATTTGATATTAGTTGCTCCTGACCCTGCGAAAGGTAGGTTCAGGAGTTCTTTCTTTCTTGGGGACAAATGTGTTGTTTTTGACAAATCTCCAAAGGGTCCTGCAATGGTCTTGATGTACATAGGTGTGAAGGATAGACTAATGTCATACATGTATTACACAGGAGATCAGATGCTCGCTGTTCGTTTACCGGAGGAAACCGAGGCGCGGCTCGAACGCCTAGCCCAGCGCACCGGTCGTACCAAGTCGTACTATGCGCGAGCAGCAATTGAGCACTATCTTGATGAACTTGAGGAGTTGTTTTGGGCCCAGGACGCAGCATTTCACTGGGAAGCCAGTGACAAGAAGATCATTCCCGCTGAAGCCCTTTACGCAGAACTGGGACTCTAACTATGTGGATGCTTGCCTATTCTGAGCAAGCTGCTGAGCAACTCCGCCACCTCAACAAAGAGACTGTAATCCGAATTAAGAGTTACATAGACAAGGTACTGGAGTTGGAGGACCCTCGCTCGCGAGGACAGGGATTATCTGGCTCTCTTGCTGGATACTGGCGGTACCGCATCGGTGATTATCGTGTTGTTGTCGCAATTGAGGATGACCGTCTTGTGATAATCGCGCTCACCATCGCTCATCGATCAACGGTCTACAGGACCATCCGCTGAGTTGATAGGGGGATGTTTCCACCGCCCTTGAGAATGTGCCATATTGTTAAACGTGCCAGGGGGCCAGGAGGCTGTTGCATGAATCAAAGATGTGTTGTTGTCTATACAAGATGTAGTATCGCCTCAAGCAGTCACCACAATAACTAGTAGGAAAAACTCCAGATTCTGATTCATGCAACAGCCTCCAGGCCCCATGGCACGTTTGCATTTGTACGTCAGGCAGGGTCGATCTCATCCAGCCAAGCATTAACCTGAGCGACAGCGTCTTCGAGAGTGTTGTTTAGCCCAGCGTCTTGGGCTGCTTTCTCGAAGCTTTCCCGCCAGTGCGGATAGGCAACAAGACGCGCCGGCCAGAGTCGCGGAGTCAGTTCAAGTATCTCAGCTTCATCTGCGCGGGCTTTGAAGATGTCGAGGATGGCCGCTTTGATACTCAGGTTGTTAGGATGTCCGGTCTCGTTTGCGAGGTCACGCAGTAGTAGCAAATCTGGAACATCGCGTGCTCGATCATTCACACACTCTGGTGGATCATGCAGATCAGTCGATGCATGCACCTTTTGAGCAATCTGGTACTGCATCGCCAACGACGCAAGAAAGTCAGGTGTCGGAAGCCCAAACCCAGATAGGGAAGGGGCAGCAGTGCGCTCGTATGCTTGGCCCGCGAGCCCTTCGTCCGGGGATAGTTCTACTTGAACGCCTCGCCATGTTTTGTTGCTGAGGGTAATAATCAATCGGAAGCGACGAGGTTGAATCACCTTGGTGGGGACATTGATTACCTCGATGGGACTTCGCTTGAACTCAAAAGGGCCCCATGACTGAACTAATAATGCGTCGAGACTTTCAAGGAATGTTTCAATGTCACCACGAATGAGCCCGTCAATATCAGTGGTCGTACGAGTAGGGGCGCGCAGCTTGTGTTGTAGTAGCGTCCCACCCTTGAGTAGAAAGGATGGCTCATCTTGCCCATCTAGTGTCTGCTGCAGCACCGCTGTCGCAATCGTGGATGCGACCAACCAGCCGAGTCTGCCTCCATCACTGTTCAGATCACGCTCTGCCTTGGTGATCCACACGTCTAGCACATGCGCTGAGTTAGGAGTCTTGTCTTTAGGTTTCAGCGCGCTAACACCTTGTGACAGGTTATAGCCAATCTCATCAACCATTGTCTCGATCCTCCAGTTTCCTCGTAAGGTTCTCGCTGTCGCCCTTCAAGAGTTGCCCTGCCAAGCCTGCACGTTCTAGTGCCTGCTTGATAAGGTACGTCGGCGTTCCCCACGCGATGCATTGCTCGATTGTTGTCGGCACATTTGTGATCGGGATTTGTTCAAAACTCGTTCGTTGGCGATCCGCTAAATCCGCATAATGGATGACGTAACGCTCGCCACCGGTTCGACGTAGCCTACGGTGCTTGCCGACGGTGATGTGAATCTGGTTGGGATTGATGTCGCTGATCTCCCAGGCCGCGAGAGCAGTTTCGTGGCTCAGGCAAGCCTCTGGTGCGCCAGTCCACAGCACCGCCAGCGCCCAGTTCTGGTAGCGACTTCCAGCGACTTGAGGAACGAGATAAACCCCTCGTTTAAGACGTTCCAGGCGACCTCGTGCAGCGAGCTTCACCAGTTCCTGGCGAGGGATGCCTTCTTTGGATGCTTGCTCAGATGAGACCAAGCCGTGCTGATCCATCGCCACTTCTCGCAGGCGCTCCAGGATCGTGACAACCTCATTCATGTCAATAGTATACCACCACGGGATACTATTGACATTTCTCTTCGTCTTTATTATCCCATGGTGGGATACTTTTTACACCCTTTTTTGAGATGGGCGAGTTCTGGCTCGTGAAACGTGCCAGGGGGCCAGGAGGCTGTTGCATGAATCATGTTTCGGCGCTGAAGCCCCGGATCGGGCGATCCGCGTCTCCCATATGTTGGGGTAGTGGGTCCACCACAACCCCA
>WQYJ01000127.1 GCA_009781325.1 Propionibacteriaceae bacterium
CGTGTGGACTATAGAGAGATAGCGCAACCCCAGACCCTACGTCGACTGCCGGGGGCCCTGCCTGCGGCAGGGTGACCGCGGGTCGGTCATTCTGCGTGGAGCAAAGCGCAATGCAGAACCCCCGGCGGCTGACGTGTGGACTATTGAGAGATAGCGCAACCCCAGACCCTACGTCGGCTGCCGGGGGCCCTGCCTGCGGCAGGGTGACCGCGGGTCGGTCATTCTGCGTGGAGCAAAGCGCAATGCAGAACCCCCGGCGGCTGACGTGTGGACTATAGAGAGATAGCGCAACCCCAGACCCTACGTCGGCTGCCGGGGGCCCTGCCTGCGGCAGGGTGACCGCGGTGGCTGTCCCCCCCGGTCATCCTGCCGCCAGGCAGGACCCCCGGCGGCCGATGTTAGGACTCGCACACAGATCTCAACCCACGACCCTACGTCGGCTGCCGGGGTGGCTTTTCTGAAACGGCTGTTGTCCAGGTACTAGACTGATACCTATGAACCCCGTCGACTCCATACAGCCATCGTTTGGCGAGGCCATCTTTAGTTCTCGTTCTCAACTGGGATACCCGGTTGGCATGAGTCACGAGGAGGTTATCGCGGCAATCAAAGATCGTCATGCCGTACGGAAATACCTTGATCGGGCGATTCCTGGGGAGGTACGCAGCGTACTTGATGTCGAAATCGAGCGTTGTAACACTGACTCTGGCTTGTCGATCCGTGCCTTCTACGACGAGCCTGAGGGGTTCCAGGGTGGCAGGACGCACTATGGGAATCTGCGCGGGGTCCAGAACTACTTTGCACTGGTGGGTCAGACTGGTACCGACCTGGACATCGACTGCGGATACTACGGACAAAGACTGGTCATTCTTGCTCAGCATCTCGGGCTGAACACCTGCTGGGTTGGGCTGTCGTACAACAAGACAAAGGTGCGTTCCCAGATGGACTCTGATGAGAAGCTTGCTCTGGTAGTAGCCCTGGGATATGGGGAGAATCCCGGTAAGCCGCACCCATCAAAACCCGTTGAAAAACTAGGGCGTGTCCGCGTATCTGATCAGATGCCGCCGTGGTTCTTGGCCGGTCTGGAAATGGCTGCTTTAGCACCCACGGCACTCAATCAACAGAAGTTCTCCTTCGACCTGGAAGACAACAAAGTTCGTGCTCACAAAGGAATCGGTTCATATACCGCTGTCGACTTGGGGATCGCCCAATTCCACTTTGAAATTGGTGCTGCTGGGGCACAGTGGAATTGGGCCTGAATGTGGGCATCGCAGCGGCGAAAATGATCTAATATAGTCTCCATGTCGCAACCAGAACCCCCAGTGATCCGGCGGAGGGGATCCCGGGGTCCGCTGCCAACCAGTGACGTCAATCTCCGCGATGTAGCCGCCCATGCCGGTGTTTCACCAGCAACGGCATCAAGGGTGTTTTCGGGGAATGCATCTGTGAGTGAATCTACACGGCTCAAGGTCTTGGCTTCGGCTCAAGAACTGGGGTATGTGATGAATAATCTTGCTCAGGCGATGGTTGGTGCCGGGCATCGCAGTCTTGCCTTGGTGACATCTTCTCTGGAGCCATCATGGGTGTCTGACCTTGCTACCGGAGCTCAAGATACCGCTGCGAAGAATGCGCACCCTTTCCTGCTTGCCCTCACTCATGGTGATGCTAAGCGTGAACAACAGATTTTCGCCTCTTTGATTGAACAGCGGGTTGCTGCCGTACTCATGACTGACTCGGCTGGTGCCGAAGGGCCGTCTGAGGAAAAACTGGCGACCTATGCTTCTGCTTTGGCCTCGGTGGGTGCAGTTCTGGTGATGTGCGGCTACCAGTTCTTCCCCACTATGCCGCAGATACTGACGGTGAATTGTGACCAGGTCGGAGGAGTACGCCAGGCAGTCCAGCACCTGACCAGTAAGGGGCATCGCAGGATCGCCTTCCTCGGCTGGAATCGGACAACCACCGCAGGTCAGCGCTTCTTGGGTTACTCCCTAGGTATGCGCGATGCAGGAATGGCAATCGACCCAGCGCTTGTGATCGAATGTACTGACGACGCCGTCGAGGCACACCTGAAATCCGCTCTGCTGCTGAAGAGCACCTCCCCTCCCACCGCTATTGTTTGCTTCACCGATAACACCGCGCGAGGGGTCTATCGCGCGGCACGGGATTTCGCTATCATCGTCCCCCTGCAGATCGCCATAGTGGGCTTCGATGACTCCCCCACCGCCACCGATCTAACCCCCGGTTTAACCACGGTCAGCGCACCCTATGTTGATCTAGGAGCCAGGGCAGCCAGCGTAGCCCTGCGCCTAGTGGACGAGAACCAAAACCCAGAGCTGCCCACGGAATTAATCATCCGAGGCTCCACTACCTCTGAATAGACGTGACGTGACAGCGGGCGCGGACGTGACAGCGCGGATGACGTGACCGACCCAAGACCCTACGCCGACCCCCGGTCATCCTGCCGCGGGCAGGACCCCCGGCGGCCGACGTAGGGTCTGAATATGGATCTTTCCCCGAGTCCACACGTCGGCTGCCGGGGGTCCTGCCTGGCGGCAGGATGACCGGGGGGTGAATATGGTTCTTTCCCCAAGACCCTACGTCGGCTGCCGGGGGTTGGTTCCCATTGTCACGTCCGTTGGGGGTTGGTGGTACGGTGGTGCGGGTAGGAAGGTGGTTGCTTCTGTGAAGCGGTTTGGTGAGTATCTGGGTGTCCTTGGCGACTTGGTTGCCGAGTCTTCATTGGGTGATGATCCGGTTATTACACAGGTGACTTATGATTCTCGGGAGGTTGTTCCTGGGGCGCTGTTCATCTGCAAGGGGGTGCACTTCTCACCTGACTATCTGCGTCAGGCAGTTGAGCGCGGTGCTGTGGCGTACATTTCATTGGAGCCCTACCCTGAGATCACGTCCATTCCGTACGCGCTGGTCTCGGACATGCGCGCGACTATCGCATCTGCGGGTACGCTCTTCTATGACCGCGAATGGGACGCGCTGACGATCCTGGGTATCACCGGGACTAAGGGCAAATCAACAACGGTAATGTACCTCCATTCGATTCTGTCGGCTTGGGCAAAGAGTACGGGTGGACCTCGGCCAGGGATTCTGTCGACGATCATCAACTACGACGGTGTTATCGAAGCGCCGTCTGTGAAAACCACTGCTGAGACCCTAGACCTCTACAAACACCTCCACAACGCCGTCACCACAGGATTGACCGAAGTCTGTATGGAGGTATCCAGCCAAGGGCTGCGATACCGCCGGGTTGCCAACGTTGAGTTCGACGTAGCCGGGTGGCTGAACATTGTTGAGGACCACATCTCGCCTGCCGAGCACAAAGACATGGAGGACTATCTCAGCGCCAAGCTGATGCTCTTCTCCCAGTCACGCCACGCCGTTGTCAATATCCGTACCCAGGAACTGGATCGGGTCATGGCTGCCGCCGCAGCGTGTGAATCATTAACAACCTTCGGTCTGCAAAGAGCCGACGACCCCATCGAAGCCGATTTCCTAGGTTCGCAGGTGAGACCCACACCGACAGGACAGGACTTCACTGTCACTGCTGATGGTACGGATCACCGCCTCTTCCTGCCGATGCCGGGAACCTTCAATGTGGAAAACGCCCTTGCGGCGATTGCAATGGCGCGAAATATTGATGTTCCCTGGGACTCCATTGCAGCCGGATTAGCTGATGTCCATGTTCCTGGGCGCATGGATGCTTTCCGCCTGGCTTCGGGTGCACTGGCTATTGTCGACTACGCCCATCAAAAGCTCTCGATTGAGACCCTGTTGGATTACATACACACCGACTATCCCACATCTGCGATCACCATGGTTTTCGGCTGCGGAGGTCAGAAGGCACTCAACCGCCGCGAAGAACTCGGCATCCTTGCCCGCGAACACGCAGACACCATCGTACTCACGGAGGAAGACCCCGGAGACGTAGCAGTGATCGACATCTGCGAAGAGATCGATCGCCATATCCAAGCCGGCGGACCGAGGCCCTCACACATCATTGTCGACCGGGTCGAAGCGATCAACTACGCTCTTGAGCACGCTAGAGACGGAGATGTTGTTCTGATTCTCGGCAAGGGTGATGAACCCTGGCAGTTACGCGGAGCCACACAAGTCCCCCAACCCAGCGACATTGATGTCGTCAATGATTTCTTGGCCCGTGAATCTGGATAAGTAGTCCAGGGATACCCCATAAACCTGCAAGATTCCACCACCCATAGTTATAAGATATCGCTAATCCAGCCATATACTGACATACATGGTGAATGGGCAGTCCGGGCCGCCGGTGATTCATGTGGAGAACTTCAAGATGAACTTCGGCGCGACCCAGGTGATCAAGGATCTTAGTTTCGATGTGAATCCTGGGGAGACTTTTGGATTCCTGGGTTCCAATGGTTCGGGGAAGACGACAACGATTCGGGCACTGCTCGGAATCTACATCCCGACAGCCGGGGTACTGCAGATTAATGGGCGAAACTTTGAACCTTCGCAGGCGACTGAATTGGGGTATCTTCCCGAAGAGCGCGGGCTCTACAAGAAGGAGACGGTTCTCGACACCATGGTCTATTTCGGGCGTCTTAAGGGGATGACTCCTGCGTCGGCTCGTACTTGGTCGCTGTCGTACCTTGAGCGGGTGGGGTTACTCGACAAGCCAAAAGTACGCCTTGACAAGCTCTCGGGCGGCGAGCAGCAGAAGGTACAACTCGGGGTGACGATCATGAATGATCCCAAGCTGCTGATTCTGGATGAACCCACCAAGGGCTTTGACCCGGTCAACCGCCGTCTGCTGATGTCCATCATCGAGGAACGCAAGCAAGCCGGAGCAACCATCGTCATCATCACTCACCAGATGGATGACGTCGAGAAACTGTGCGACCGCATCATCCTGTTGAAAGACGGCGTCAAGCACGCGTACGGGACGGTCGAAGAGGTTCAGGATGAGTTCGGGGGGACGACGATCAAGATTGAGGCTGACCGCAAGCTGCCGGCATCCCCGTCGTACACCATCCTCGCCGATGCACACGGGCACTCCGAAGTCAGCCTGACCGAGGGTAGGCAGGCATCTGCGGTTCTGAATGAACTGATTGAGGCGGGGCTGACGGTGTCCAGTTTCATACCAGGGCGGCGAAGTCTGGAGTCGATCTTTGTCAGTATCTACGGTGCAAAGGAGGTGGACTGATGGCTCAATCCAACATTCGTACAGTGGTCTCCTTTGAGGTCGTGCGTACCCTGCGTACGAAAATCTTCTGGATCGGTTCGCTGATGGGTCCGCTCTTGCTTGCTGTGGTGATGGCGGTATCGGTGCTGTCGAATAGTTCGGCTGCTGACTCGATGAATGATCCCAAAGCGTCATTCAACTTCGAGTGGGTCGACCACTCCACCTGGGTGGATGAGGTCGTGGCCACGGCTGCGGGCGGTACGAAGATCGACGACCCTGCTCAGGGGTTGGCTGATGTGAAGGACGGCAAGATTGAAGCCTTCTTTGAGTTCCCTGCCGATCCCATCAAAGACCCGATACTGATCTCGGCTGCGGATCAGGGGATCATTGGCTCAGAAGCCTATGCTTCTGTCGCCTCTCAGGTTCTGCGAGCATCTGCGGCTAGAACGGTCGACAACACCACGGCTGTCATACTGATTTCAGGTGCGATCAATACCTCGATGACAACGTACAAAGACGGTGAAGAAACCTCCGGTATTTGGGGGATGATTCCGCCTTTGGTGCTGATCATCCTGTTCTTTTTCATCGTGGTGATGCAAGGCAACCGGATGCTGACAGCAACCCTCGAGGAGAAAGAAACCAGAGTTACCGAGATGATCCTGACCACGATCAAGCCGACATCTCTGCTGACCGGCAAGGTGATCGCTCTGGGAATCATTGGGGTCGTGCAGGTTGTCGCTATCATCGTCCCCAGCCTGGCTGTCTTACTCTGGTTGACGAATACGGACATGCTCCCTGCGATAGACCTGTCCCAGTTAGTCTTCGAGCCAGTGCCTTTGATCTTAGGTACGCTGATGCTGCTCGGCGGATTCCTGCTCTTTACATGTTCGCTAGTGGCCATCGGTGCTGCCATGCCGACAGTCAAGGATGCTCAGGGGATGTATGCCACGGTGCTTCTGGTGCTCATTGCACCGATTTATGTTTTTATGTGGATGCTGACTCATCCTGAGAATATCCTGGTGACGATATTTACCTACTTCCCGTGGACTGCTCCGATGACCGCCATGGCTCGCAATGCTATGGGGACGCTGCCGTGGTACGAGGGAGTGCTTGTGGTTGTTATCCTCTTTGCGACTGCCTATCTCATCTTCCGCATCGCCTCACGACTGTTCCA
>WQYJ01000128.1 GCA_009781325.1 Propionibacteriaceae bacterium
CTGTTTCCTCCCGAGCGATGAGTGCTAAGGATCTCGCAGAGCGCGCCTTCAGTTTCTTTGATGTGGACCGCGTCGTCGTACGCCCAAGTCTCGCCGACGCCATCGACACAGCCGTCCAACTCGCTGATGAAGCCGGGCCCAGCGCCGGTGTTCTCATCGGAGGCTCCGCCGTTCTAGCCGGACAAGCCCGCACGATGCTCAAGCCCACCATCGACGACCAAGCCACCTGAGAAACGCCTGTTCATATCCCAAGTCCATAGTTCGGCCTCCGGAGATCCTGCACCTACGGCGCAGGATGACCCAACTCGGTCATCCTGCGTGGAGTCTGCGATAGCAGACGTAATGCAGGATCTCCGGCGGTCGACGTAGGGACTGGTCGTGGGTTTGTGAATAGTTTGAAAGCGGGCAGTTTATGAACTAAGATAGAACGTCGGTGTTCTATGCGAGCGCCCCCCGTCCCCGTGGTGGGAAATTCATTCGAGACGAGAGTAGGCAAGCGGTGTACGCGATTGTGCGTGGTGGTAGCAGACAGCACAAGGTCACAGAGGGTGATGTGCTGGAGATTGACCTTGTTGACGCCAAGACCGGCGACACGATTGACCTACCTGCGGTTCTTCTGGTGGATGGTGAGAAAGTCACCTCTGACGCAGAATCACTGGCTAAGGTGAGCGTGACCGCTGAAGTCCTGGATGTCACCAAGGGGCCGAAGATCAAGATTTTGAAATACAAGAACAAGACCGGGTACAAGAAGCGCCAAGGCCATCGCCAGCGTTACACCAGGGTGAAGATCACCGGGATCAAGTGAGGTTGACCAATGGCACATAAAAAGGGAGCATCATCGTCACGCAACGGGCGCGACTCTTCCCCGCAGTATCTCGGCGTGAAGAGGTACGGCGGTCAGGTCGTCGGCGCCGGTGAGATCATCGTTCGTCAGCGCGGTACGCACTTCCATCCTGGTGACAATGTCGGACGCGGCGGGGATGACACCCTGTTCTCTCTGGTTGCCGGGCAGGTCAAGTTCGGTATCAGGCGCGGACGCCGCATCGTCTCTATCGTTGCCTAAAGTGGGTTAAACCCTCCCGATGGCTATTCCATCCTTTGTGGATCAGGCTCGGCTGCATGTCACAGGTGGCCGCGGAGGCCACGGATGCACCTCGATTCATCGTGAAAAATTCAAGCCTTTGGGTGGCCCCGACGGCGGAAACGGCGGTCACGGCGGATCAGTGATCCTGCGAGTAGACCCACAAGTCACAACCCTGATCGACTATCATCACCACTCGCGCCGCAAGGCTTCCAACGGCGAACCTGGGCGCGGCGGACACCAAGACGGCGCCAACGGCAAAGACATCGTCCTGAGCGTTCCCGAAGGTACGGTCGTACGCGATGCAGTCACTGGTGAAGTCATTGCAGATCTCGTTGGTACGACTTCGGAGTTGATCGTCGCTCAAGGCGGACGCGGCGGTCTCGGAAATGAAGCACTGGCCACAAAAGCACGCAAAGCCCCAGGTTTCGCCTTGCTAGGTGAAGACGGCGAGGATCTGGAAATCCTTCTCGAACTAAAGATTCTGGCTGATGTAGGTCTGGTTGGTTTCCCCAGTGCCGGAAAGTCCTCACTGATTGCAGCGATTTCCCGGGCCCGCCCAGAAATCGCCGACTATCCCTTCACCACCTTGCAGCCTCATCTCGGAGTCGTCAAAGCTGGGGAGATCATCTTCACAGTCGCTGATGTTCCTGGGCTGATCCCCGGCGCAGCCGAAGGTAAGGGTCTGGGCTTGGACTTCCTGCGCCACATCGAACGCTGTCAGGCTCTGGTCCATGTCATCGACTGTGCTACCTATGAGCCTGGGCGCGATCCGCTGACAGACCTCGACGCGATCGAAGCTGAGCTCGAAGCGTACGGAGGCCTGCAAGATCGCCCGCGGCTTGTCGTACTCAATAAGGTGGATGTTCCCGACGGGGCTGAATTAGCGCAGTTAGTTGCTCCCGATCTTCGCGAGCGTGGGCTAGAGGTCTTCGAGGTCTCTGCCAAGACCGGTCAGGGTCTCAAACAGTGGATCTTTGCGATGGCAGCCCTCGTGGAGTCCCGCAGGGTTCTGGCTCCAGCCGCAGCCCAGGTCACCATTGTCACCAAACCCAAGATGCCCACCGGGCCGGCGTTCACCATTGACCATGAATCCGATGGCCAGGGTGGATTCCTGTGGCACGTACGCGGTGAGAAGCCAGAACGCTGGGTACGCCAGACTGATTTCCGTAATGCAGAAGCTGTGGGCTACCTCGCTGATCGTCTCAACAAGATCGGCATTGAGGATGCATTGCTGAAGATGGGTGCTGAGCCTGGAGATGCCGTCGCTGTTGGTGGGGAAGACGCTGTGGTCTTTGACTTTGCTCCCCAGATCGATATCGGTGCCGAGCTACTTTCTCGGCGCGGTGAAGACAATCGCATGGAATCCTTACGTCCCGCCGTTCAGCGCCGCCGTGCTCTGGATGCGGAGTATCATGAGTCCAAAGAAGCGCAGAACATTGTTTCTGCAGCCATACTGGGGCTTGATGAGGAGGATGAATAATGGCATCAGCGAGCGGGACGACGGATCAGTTTTCCAACAGAATCGTGATGTACGGGGCAGATTGGTGCAGGGATTGCCGGAACGCGAAAACTGTCTTTGAAACCGAAGGTGTTGCTTTCGACTACATTGACTTAGTTGACGATGAATCGGCAGCAGCACGCGCGGAACAGATTTCGGGTTCCAAGCACATCCCTGT
This sequence comes from Propionibacteriaceae bacterium, assembly GCA_009781325.1. Lineage (GTDB taxonomy): Bacteria > Actinomycetota > Actinomycetes > Propionibacteriales > Propionibacteriaceae > WQYJ01. The sequence goes on from WQYJ01000128.1 coordinate 2,761, forward strand.
CGTTGTTTTCCCCGATGGATTCTTCATGGTGGAACCCACTGCTCTGGAGTTGATCGCCAGACTAGTGATCGAACCAACTGACGTAGAATAGCCAATATGGAGAACCAACCCCCTGCGGATCAGGGATTGAGTCACGCCCCAGAGGTGACACGACTGCGTCTGGGTGTCATGGGTGGAACCTTCGATCCGATTCATCATGGACACCTCGTCGCCGCTTCCGAAGTCGCAGCTCGCTTTGGGTTGCACGAGGTGGTTTTCGTGCCGACTGGGCGATCCTGGCAGAAGGCTGGCAAGCAGGTGTCTGCTCCTGAGGACCGCTATCTGATGACAGTGATCGCAACGGCGTCGAATCCCCGATTTTCGGTTTCCAGGGTTGATATTGATCGCGGCGGAGACACCTACACAGTCGATACCTTGACAGATCTGCGCAAGCTTCGCGGTCCGAATGTGTCGATGTTCTTCATCACCGGTGCCGATGCACTGTCGAATATCCTCACCTGGCGCGGTGCTGACGATCTGTTTGATCTTGCCAGCTTCGTGGGGGTTTCTCGCCCAGGTTCTCCCTTTAAGGCAGAAACGGTGTCTCACTTGCCCAAAGACAAGGTGACACTGATGGAGGTCCCGGCTTTGTCGATCTCCTCCACAGCCTGCCGTGAACGGACACGAGCTGGGCTGCCCATCTGGTACCTCGTACCCGATGGGATCGTCCAATACATCCAAAAACGAGGGCTTTATCGCCAATCAGAGGCAGGCAATGGCAGCGAGTAACAAAGCAATCGACATCGCCCGTACGGTAGTTCACGCTGCTGAAGAAAAACTAGGTCAGGATATCCTTGTCCTCGATGTTTCGGAAAAGCTCGGCATCGCCGACATCTTCGTCGTTATCAGCGGGGCAAATGAACGCCAGGTGGGGGCCATCGTCGATGAGATCGAGGAGTATGCCTTCATCGCCGGGCATGATAAGCCGCGCCGGGAAGGCAGCAGGGATGACCCGTGGGTGCTGCTGGATTTCTTTGAGACCATCGTTCATGTTCAGCTTCCGGAAGCGCGAGTACGCTATGCGCTCGACCGACTCTGGAAGGACTGCCCGGTCATCGAACTAGGAGGCAACCAGCCATGACCTTCGAAGAGATTTTCAGTCCAGGGTTGCGGCACTGGAAAGAGTTCAAAGACTGGCAGGCAGACAAGATCGTTGAAGCCCCAGCAGCAGGAACAGGTCCGGTGACTGTGGATCTTGATCAGGGATTGGTCGTGATCGAGGAAGAAACCGAGGACGAGAATCAGGTGGTTTCCCAGCCTGAAGAATCAGCCCCGTAGGCTCTATACTTGGGGGTGAATCAAACCGAGTGAAGACGGCTGTGGCTTCTCACCAAGAAAGGTTGTGATATGGGTTTATTTGACAGGCTTGACAAGGCAGTTGAAAAAATTAGCGGTGACATCAAAGATGCAGTCGAAAAGTCACCCATGCTGGGCGGCTACGATGGCGTCAAGCCCCCAACAGGTATCGCCTCACAGGCAGTGATTGAGACTCGCTTGGAGCAGGCGAAGAACAGGCAAGCTTTTGCACCTATCCTGACTGAAAACTTCCCTGACTATCAGATTCGCGAGTATCTGCCTGTGTCAGAATTGGGCGGGATGGGCCAGCCCTATGACTTCGGGCTTTATCAGGACGGCCAACTGAAAGCCGTCGTGATCGTGGTTGGGCATAATAAGGACCACACCGCTGCTTACAAGGGTGCAAAAGAAGCAGCCAAAGCAGCCGGGATTCCTTTCATTAACTTCTATGCTCACATGCCCAATGAGCACGACTTTGTTGTCTACCGCGTCCGCGGCTTCCTGACACCCTAGCGGGGCGCAGACTTCTGGCTTATCATAGACGTGAGAAGCTGACCAGGATGCAGGCCGATGCCTGTGCCTGTGGTGGGGCGAAGCGCCGGGCAGCAATGACCTTGCAGGCGGTCGTACGGCGTTCAACCTTGTGCCAGCAAATGCTGTGCTTCAAAGCAACTCCTGGTGGACTTCCCGGTTCGGCCCCCTGAGCTTTGCTCGGGGAGCCGAACACTTTCTAAAGGTGAAATCTTGAGCATTATCGATCAACTAGATGATCCTGGGCGCTGGCGCGAGTTCCAGGCAGCCAAGCTCGAAAAATCCCACCTTACGACCAGAGAAAAAGCTGAACTTGAGTCGTTCATTGAGACGGCTTCGTATGCAGATGTTGTTGCGCAGATTCGTACTGGACAAGGATTCGAGGTTCCTACACGCAAACTCGTGAACAAGCTCGGCAGTCGCAAGAAGAGGGTGGTTTACAGCTTCGACTCGGGCGAAACCTGGGTATTGAAGCTAATCTCCTACCTTCTCTATGCCTGGGATGACCGCCAGCCGCAGGGCTGCTATTCCTTTAGGCGCGGGTTTGGTGCTCACCGGGCGATGAGGATGCTGACTGGTTATCCCGGCATGGATCAGATGTGGTGCTACAAGGTTGATGTGCGTGACTACTTCAACAGTATCGATATCCCTACGCTGCTTCCTATTCTGGGTGATGTTATCGATGAGGATCCGCCCCTGTTGGAGTTCTTGTCACGCCTACTGACCTCAGATCTAGCTCAAACAGAGTCGGGGAGAGTCTGCGGTCCGCGAGGAGTTATGGCAGGAATACCTATCGCTCCTTTCCTAGCTAATCTCTATCTGGGTGGCGTTGACCGTCACTTCACTGCCCAGGCGAGGCCGTATGCTCGCTATTCTGATGACATCATCGTCTTTGCCTCCACACAGACCGAGATCGAGCAATGCAAGAGTGAACTGGGGGAGTTGTTGACGGGATTGTATCTAGAAGTGAACTCTGACAAGGAGTTTCTCTATGCTCCGGGTGAAGCGTGGGAGTTCTTGGGGTTCTCCTACTGTCAGGGTCAGATCGATTTGTCTCAGGCTACCAAGATGAAACTGAAGTCTAAGGTTCGGCGCAAGTCGCGTGCGCTGCGCCGATGGATGCTCCGTAAGGATGCTGCTCCGGCGCGTGCGATGAAGGCGATGATTCGCTCCTTCAATCGGAAGTTCTTTGAGACCGGGCGTACGAGCTCGGATCTGACTTGGTCGCGGTGGTTCTTTCCCCTGTTGAGCGTTGACTCGGGGTTGGCGCAAATGGATGCTTATCTTCAGCAGGAAATCCGGTATATCCCTACGGGGAGGCATTCGAGATCGAACTATCGGGTTAAGTATTCTGATCTCAAGGCGCTCGGGTATCGAAGTCTTGTCCACGAGTTCTGGCGATTCCACGAGGCGAAGAAGACTCAGGAAGGTGAAACATGGAGCTAGTTCATGTGATTGCCTTCAGGCAGGACCCCCGGCGGCCGTCGTATGGACTTGGGTAAAGGCCTACACCCAGTCCCGACGCCGACCCCCGGTCATCCTGCCGTCAGGCAGGACCCCCGGCGGCCGTCGTAGGGTCTTGGGTTGC
>WQYJ01000129.1 GCA_009781325.1 Propionibacteriaceae bacterium
ATGCGATCCAGGTTCCTGCGGATCCCGGTGAGATCATCGGCCCCGGTGACATCGTCATTCGTCCGCGTACAACATGGGGATGGCTGAATGCCTATGAGGTGATCTGGACAGTGGCGATCATCGCTTTGCTGTCTTTGGTGCTGACTCCCTTGGCGGCATGGCTGATGGCGCGCCGCGCGGTTCATCCGCTGGCGGAGGCTCTGCGTTTGCAGCGTCACTTCATCGCTGATGCCAGCCACGAGCTGCGTACTCCCTTAACAGCGTTATCATCACGGGTTCAGATCCTCCAGCGGCGCTTGGACAGCGGGAAGCCTGTTGATGATGTGGTGAGCCAGCTTCGCGACGACACTGCAAACATGGCCGGGGTTCTTGATGACATGCTGCTCATTGTGGAGGGTGAACCTTCACCGCATGGTTGGGATACCTCGCTGGCTGGGTGTCTGCGCCACAGTGTGACCTCTCTTGATTCTCTGGCTGAGCAGGCTAATGTCGGTGTCCGATTGCGGGTGATGTCTGATATGTCTGTCGCCGTACCCGAGGTCTCCCTGACCCGCGCTGTGGTCGCCATTGTCGACAATGCGATTCAGCACTCCCCCGAGGACACGACTGTTGAGGTTCATGCCGAAGCGATCGACAACAACGCTGTGATTCGGGTCACCGACCACGGCAGCGGCATCGAGGGGGTCAACCCTGACCGGATTTTCGAACGGTTCTCCCACGGCAAAGAAACAGGACGCAAGAGAAGCTTCGGTTTGGGTTTAGCTCTGGCTTCGGAAGTCGCTCACCGTTTCAACGGTGATATCCGCGTGGAATCTACCTCCAGCAAAGGTACGACCTTCGCTCTGACTGTGCCGCTGGCACACTGAGCGAAGGTCTGATAGTCGTTGAAGATTCTTGGGTGATCAGTCTTCAGCCATCGTAACTTCGATGCCGCCCATAACGACCGCAGAGAGGTTGTAGAGGAAGGCGAAGATGGTGGCGAGAGCAGTAACGATGACAACATTCACAGCGCCAACAAGGGCTGACAACGCAGTGGCGCGGGTGGTGTTGATGTAGTCCCTGATCTGGAACTGGTCAGTATCATTCGGAGATGCGAAAATCTGTTTCACCGTCTCGTTGATCGCGTCATACAACCCAGTCAATTCAAGAACAGTGAAGACGACGAAGGTGGCGATGATCATCATGATCCAAGCCGCCACACCAAAGAGCAGAGCTGTCTTCATCACCGACCAGGGATCAACGCGAGAGATGCGCAAGCGTGCGCGGCGCGTGGAACGGCTGGTCTTCGGCCGCGAGGACACGCTCTTCACCTCGATCTTGGGCGTTCTGGCCTTGGCTGGTGGCATCGATGGGGTCCTCTCTGAAGTGAGCGGTCGGGAAACTGACTCTGTGGGATCAATATTGCTTCCCCCCAGCATTGGATTTGCGTCCTGCCTCATGCGATCTGCACGATTCTGGAAGCTCTGCGTGATGCGCACGCCGATGCCTCCGCCGGCCTCGTTCGGCTTGGTGGAATCCATCACACCAATCTGCTCACGATCAGCCATGGCTCATCTCCTCTTCCTTCTCCACGCGGGATGCTTCCCCGCCATATAAATCCGCGTAAATAGTTTTGCTCGTCATGACTCTACCTGATTGGGACCAGTATCGTCTTGTTCGTTCACTGGGGTAACACCTGCTTGGGGGTTGTCATCGGCTGAATTTTCGATCTCATCTTCACCATTTGAACCGTCTTCTGGGTAGAGAGCGATGGCAGCAACTTGGTCTTCTCCGCGCAAGCCAACGAACTTCACACCCATGGTGTCTCGGCCCTTCACAGCCACATCAGCCACAGAAGCCCGGATAATCTGACCGGAGGTCTTGATAGCGATTACCTCATCGGTTTCCCCAACGATCAAGCCGCCCACGAGCTGGCCTCTGTCTTCGTTGAGTTTCATCGCCTTGATTCCCAAACCGCCTCGTCCTTGTTCGCGATACTCGGCGACTGTCGTACGCTTGGCGAAACCTCCATCAGTAACGGTGAAGACGAACCTGTCTTCTTCGCCGGTGCCAACACGGATCACTGCCATCGAGAGCAGGGAATCTCCGCTGCGGAATCTCATGCCGGTCACACCTGAGGTTGCTCGGCCCATGGGACGCAATTGTTCATCATCGGCATGGAAGCGAATAGCCTGGCCCTTGCGTGAGATCAGCAGAACATCATCGGACGCGTCGCACAGGGCGGCACCGATCAGTTCGTCGTCCTCATCGCGGAAGTTCACCGCAATCAAACCAGTCTGACGAGCGGAATCGTACTGACTGAGTTCGGTCTTCTTCACCAAACCTCGCCGTGTAGCCAGCAGGAGGTATTGGGCGTCTTGATAGCTCGCCAGAGTCAGAACCTGGGCGATCTTCTCGTCAGGTGCGAAGCTCAGCAAACCGGCGACATGGCCGCCCTTAGCCTCACGTCCGCCTTCTGGTAACTGCCAGACGCGCGTACGGTAGACCCGGCCCTTCGTGGTGAAGAAGAGCAGCCACTCGTGGGAATTCGTCGAGAACAGGTGAGCGACCTCATCATCGGCACGCAGAGTTGCACCCTTAACGCCCTTGCCGCCGCGCTTTTGGAGACGATACATATCGGCTTTGGTGCGCTTGGCGTACCCGCCGTGAGTGATGGTCACAACGACGTCTTCGCGGGCGATGAGGTCTTCTTCGGAGAGATCACCGTCAGCGGAGATGATGCGCGTACGGCGCTCGTCGCCGTACTTGTCGACGATCTCTTTGAGTTCTGAGCCGATGATTTCGCGCTGGCGGGTTGGGGAGGCCAGAATGTCTCGCAGATCAGCGATGACGCGCTCGAGTTCAGCGAGGCGGTCGATGATGCGCTGGCGCTCCATGGCAGCCAGGCGCCTCCACTGCAGATCGAGGATGGCGGTGGCTTGATCCTCGTCGATGTGGCGTTCGGTGTTGGTTGCCGGGTCGAGATAGGTGAGCAGATCCATCAGGCCCTGCTTGGCGATCTCGGCGTCCCTGGAACCGCGGATCAGCGCGATGACTGCATCGAGTTGGTCGAGTGCTGCGACGTAGCCGCGCCAGATGTGTGCGTTCTTCTCTGCTTGGGCGATCCGGAAGCGGGTGCGGCGCTGGATCACGTCGATCTGATGCCTGACCCAGTAGGAGATGAACTGGTCGAGGCGCAGAGTACGCGGCACTGAGTCGACCAGGGCGAGCATATTGCAGCCGAAGGTGTCCTGGAGCGGGGTGTGTTTGTAGAGGTTGTTCATCACCACGCGGGGCTGGGCGTCGCGTTTGAGCTGGATGACTAAGCGCTGACCTGTGCGGGCTGAGGTGTCGTCGCGGATGTCGGCGATGCCTGTGATCTTCCCGGCATTGACTAGTTCTGCGATCTTGACGGCGAGGTTGTCGGGGTTGCACATGTACGGCAGTTCGGTGATCACCAGGTTGGTGCGGTTGTGCTCCTCTTCGACCTCCATGACTGCTCTCATGGTGACTAGGCCGCGGCCCGTACGATAGGCGTCTTCGATTCCTTTACGTCCGACGATGAGTGCGCCGCCGGGGAAGTCTGGGCCTTTGATGCGTGCCATGGCAGCATCGAGGAGTTCTTCGGTGGTGGCTTCGGGGTTGGCGAGATACCACTGGATGGCTTCGTTGACTTCGCGAAGGTTGTGGGTGGGGATGTTGGTGGCCATACCAACAGCGATGCCCGTACTGCCATTGACAAGCAGATTCGGGAAACGCGAGGGCAGGACAACAGGCTCAGTCTCGCGGTTATCGTAGTTGGGCTGGAAGTCCACGGTGTCTTCAGTGATGTCGCGGACCATCTCCATGGCGAGCGGGGCCATCTTGCACTCGGTGTATCGCATGGCGGCTGCGCGGTCGTTACCAGCGGACCCGAAGTTACCTTGGCCGCTGACCAGCGGTGCGCGCATGACCCAGGGCTGGGCGAGGCGTACCAGAGTGTCATAGATCGCGGTGTCGCCGTGGGGGTGATACAGACCCATGACCTCACCGACGACGCGGGAGCACTTCGACCATCCGCGGTCAGGACGGAAACCACCGTCGTACATGGCGTAGATCACGCGGCGATGCACAGGCTTGAGGCCGTCGCGTACATCCGGCAGCGCGCGCCCGATAATCACCGACATGGCGTAGTCAAGGTAGGAGCGCTGAATCTCGGTATTCAGGTCGATCGGCTCGGTTTTGCCGGTGAGCGCATTCGCCGAGAGCCCCTGCTCTTCTGCGGGGGTTTCCTCCGGTTGGTCGAGGTCCATAGGATCGAGGGCCATTGATGCTTCTTTCTTGGATGGGGATCAGATGTCGAGGAAACGTACGTCCTTGGCGTTGCGCTGAATGAAGGCGCGGCGCTGATCGACGTCTTCTCCCATGAGGATGGAGAACATATCGGAGGCGGCTGCGGCATCATCGAGGGTGATCTGCAGCAGCGTGCGGCGTTCGGGGTCCATGGTGGTTTCCCACAGGTCGGCGGCATCCATCTCACCCAGACCTTTATAGCGCTGGATGGGATTGACCTGAGGGAGCTTCTTTCCGCTGGCGATGCCCTTGTCGCGTATGTTGTCGCGCTCATCGTCGTTGTAGGCCAGTTCGTGTGGAGAGTTCGTCCATCTGATTCTGTAGAGCGGAGGCTGGGCGAGGTACACATTGCCTGCGTCAATCAGCGGCTTCATGAATCTGAAAAGCAGGGTGAGCAGCAGCGTACGGATATGTGCGCCGTCGACGTCAGCGTCAGCCATGAGGACGATCTTGTGGTATCTCAGGCGGTCGGGATCGAATTCTTGGTGGACGCCTGTGCCTAGGGCATTGATGATTGCCTCGACTTCTTTATTGGCCAGGATTCTCTCCATGGTGGCCTTCTCGATGTTGAGGATCTTGCCGCGCAGAGGGAGGATGGCTTGGATCTTCGGGTCGCGTCCGCCCTTGGCAGAGCCGCCTGCGGAGTCACCCTCGACGATGAAGATTTCGCACTCTTCAGGGTTATTGGACTGGCAGTCGGCGAGCTTGCCGGGCAGTGACCCCCCGCCGAGAAGCCCTTTGCGGGAGCGGGCCAGGTCGCGGGCCTTGCGGGCTGCAATGCGCGCTGATGCTGCGGCTTGGGCTTTGCGGATGATCTCGCGTCCCTCATTGGGGTTCTGCTCGAACCAGTCTCCGAGGCGGTCATTGACGACCTTTTGTACGAAGGATCGGGCTTCGGTATTGCCGAGCTTGGTTTTGGTTTGGCCTTCGAATTGGGGGTTGGACAGCTTGATCGACAGGATCGCTGTGAGGCCTTCGCGGATATCCTCACCGGAGACGCGGTCTTCCTTCTTCTTGACTAGGCCCCAGGTTTCACCCCATTTGTTGACGGTGTTGGTGAGGGCTGCTCGGAAGCCTTCTTCGTGGGTGCCACCCTCGTGGGTGTTGATCGTATTGGCGAAGGTGTGGACTGATTCGGCGTACCCGCCTGCCCACTGCATCGCTAGTTCGAGGCTCATGTTGGCTTCAGCGTTGTGGGCTTCGACATCGATGATCGTGGGATGGATGACATCCTTGGAGCCGACCAGATAGGTGACGTAATCGATCAGGCCGCGGTCGTACCTGAAGATCGCCGCGACCTGCGTACCATCTTCGTCGAGGTGATCCTTGCGCTCGTCGGTGATTGAGATTTTTAAGCCCTTGTTGAGGAAGGACATTTCCCTGAAGCGGGTAGCCAAGGTTTCGAAGGAGAAGGTCGTGATCTCGAAGATCTCCTTGGAGGGGTAGAACTCGATGCAGGTTCCGGTTTGGTCGGTGGGTTCGAGGCGTTCGAGTTCGCCGTCGGGTTCACCGAGGGTGAAGGACTGGCGCCAGGTGTAGCCGTCTCTCTTCACTGTGGCGATCAGGGTGGAGGACAAGGCATTGACCACCGAGACACCCACGCCATGCAGACCGCCGGAGACTTTGTAGCCAGAGCCGGAGAACTTGCCGCCCGCGTGAAGTTTGGTCAGTGCAACGGTCATGGCTGAGATGCGCTCGATGGGATGTTCTGAGACGGGGATACCGCGGCCGTTGTCGACCACGCGGATTCCCCCGGAGTGGAGGATGCGGACATCGATAGTGTCGCAGTATCCGGCTAGGGCCTCATCTA
>WQYJ01000130.1 GCA_009781325.1 Propionibacteriaceae bacterium
CGTCGTTGATCCCGTCACCGACCATGGCGACCACATGACCGCGTTGTTGGAGATCAGCGATCATGCTTTGCTTATCGGCGGGCATGACACCTGCGTGGACCTCACTGATTCCCAGTTCTTGGGCTATCCTGTCGGCGACTGCGCGGTTGTCACCAGTGAGAAGATGCGGGGTCAAACCCAGTGCCTTCAGTTGGGTCACCGCTTGGGATGAGGTGGGCCGCAAGGTGTCAGCAAGGCAGATAAAACCTTGGACCCGATCATCCCACGACACAGCGACCACCGAGTTTCCGCAGGCGAGGGCAGTTTCCAGTTGGTGAGCCAGGGGGTCTGAGATGGCGGCTGTTTCAGTGATCCACGATGGGCGCCCTGCGCGGAGGGCGAGTTGTTCGACGACTCCTTCGACGCCAAGTCCAGAGTGGGAGATGAAGTTGGTCACGGACTGTGAACCGGGGGAGGTGGCTGCGCGTTGGATGGCTTGGGCCAGCGGATGGGTTGAGCCTGATTCCAACGCTGCAGCCATGGTAAGCACATAGTCGGTATCGACACCGTGGTCAGCAATGACTTCGACCACCGACATCACTGAGGTGGTCAGTGTCCCGGTCTTGTCGAGTACGATCGTGTCGATTGTGCGGGTGGATTCCAGAATCTGGGGACCCGAGATCAGTATCCCTAACTGGGCACCGCGCCCCGTACCCACCATCAGAGCAGCCGGTGTAGCAAGCCCGAGTGCGCAAGGACAGGCGATTACCAGGACAGCGACGCCAGCCGAGAATGCCTGAACCCAAGAGTGGGAGGTCACAAGCCAGCCAGTCAGAGTTGCCAGGCTCAGAAGAATGACCACAGGGACGAACACCGAAGATATCCGGTCAGCGAGTCTCTGGATGGGAGCCTTGCCCATCTGAGCCTGCTCGACTAGGCGTGTGATCTGTGCGAGTTGAGTATCGGCGCCGACCCGTGTTGCTTCAATGGTCAGCAGCCCGTCGATATTCACGGTCGCACCAGTGACACGATCCCCGGTGGCCACACTGCGCGGCAGAGACTCCCCGGTCAGCATGGACTCATCAACACTGGAGGTGCCGTCGACGATGATCCCATCGGTGGCGATCTTCTCACCGGGGCGGGTGACGAACCGATCTCCGCAGACCATCTGCGAGATCGGCAGGAGTTCCTCTTTGCCATTGGCGAGCACCCGGGCTTCCTTGACTCCCAAATCCACCAGCGCACGAATGGCTTGGGAGGAGTTCTTCGTCGCACGGGCTTCCAGGAAACGTCCGAGAAGGATCAGTACGGTCAGTACACAGGCCACTTCGCAGTAGATCGCCGTCGTTGAGGTTTCCTTCCAGGGAAGCCAGTGGAAGTCCATGGTCATCCCCAAGTGACCAGCGTCTGTGAAGACCACCGCGTACAGACTCCACAGGAAGGATGACAGAATTCCGAGTGAGACAAGGGTGTCCATGGTTGTCTGGAGGTGGCGCAGATTGATGAGCATCGACTTGTGGAATCCCCAGGCACCCCAGGTGACGACGGGAATCGCCAGAATCAGACTCACCCACTGCCATCCCAAGAACTGAAGAACCGGAACCATTGCGCTGAGGGCGACGGGCAGGGCTAGAACGGCGCAGACGATCAGCCTGAGCCGCAGCCCAAATAGTTCATCCGGGGGTTCGGTGTGAGTTTCTTCCGCCGGTTCTGCGGTCCCACGGTGCAGACTGGCAGTGAACCCCAGATCGGTGATGGCCTTAAGGATTGTGTCAGCGCTCATCTGGTCTGGCATCACCACAGTTCCGCGCTGCATCGCGAGGTTGACACTGGCTGTGACCGAGTCGAGCTGGCTCAGCTTCGACTCAACCCTGTTGACGCAGGAGGTACAATGCATCCCGGTGATATCTACGTCGATAGTTTTGGTCACAGGCCTATTCTTTCACGTTGCACAGGTGTTCACCTTTCAGTAGGAATCAGTTAGCCAGTCCTGTGTCAGAATGGGACTAGGCGATTGGAGAAGAAATGCGAATCGGTCTTGTAGCCCACGATGCCCGCAAGGGTGAACTCATGCAGTGGTGCGCCTTTAACCGTGGCACCCTGTCCAAGCATCAGCTCTTTGCGACCGGCACCACAGGTACGCTCATCGAGCACGAGATCGGGTTGAAGGTGACTCGTTTGCTGTCGGGTCCTAAGGGAGGCGATCAGCAGATCGGGGCCTTGATTGCCACCGGGGGATTGGACATTTTGATCTTCTTCTGGGACCCCGAAACCCCGCAGCCCCACGATCCCGATGTGAAGGCGCTGCTGCGTCTTGCGACCCTGTGGAATGCCCCCACGGCGTGTAATACGGCCACCGCGGACATGATCATTTCGTCTCCGTTGTTCCACGGTGATTATGAGCCGGTCAAGCCTGATATGCCTGATCGCGTGATCGCCGTTGATGACAACGGTACGGTCATCATCGAAGACTAGGTCAAGGTACGGCGAGTTCCATGGTGTAGTCATCCATGACGAAACCGCCGCCAATGTCAGCCCACATCGTCCCTGTGATCTGGAATCCGAGTTTCTCGTAAGCTGCGATCGAATCAGCATTGTCTTTATTGACGTTGAGCCCAATGACCGAAAGATTCAGTTCACGAGCCCACGCGGTCAGTTCATTGAGAAAGGCTCTGGCTACACCGCAGCCGCGATAGAGCTTCAGAACATAGATCTTGGATAGGAAAAGCCGGTCATCTTCGGGTGCCCCACCACAGTATCCAACAGGGATCCCAGCATCGATATCTTCCGCCAGCCAATAGCGATAACCCTTGTCAACGATGTCACGTGCGATGGGTTTCACTGACTGGAACTCGGTGAGCATGTAGGCCACTTGATCCTGGCCAATGATGGGTGTGTAGTACTCATTCCAGATCACCTTCGCCAATTCGGCAACTGTGGCAGTATCTTCTGCCAGCTTGTCGTGGGTGACCTCTCGTATGCGAATCTGCATAGCAACCTTTCCTCGATCATGATAGTAGTGACCTCCGTGTTCGTGGTATTTCAGGCATGTATCCTTGTAGCTATGTCTGTTCCGCTCCGCTCAGTTTTCTCCACGCGCGTACTCATCGCCGATGGGGGCATGGGTACGATGCTGCAGGGCTTCGATCTGAGCCTGGAAGACTTCCAGATGCTGGAGGGGTGCAACGAGATCCTTAATCTCACCCGACCTGAGGTTGTCGAGCAGATTCATCGCGCCTATCTGGACGCTGGGGCTGATCTGATCTCGGCTAATACCTTCGGCGCCAACTACTCCGCGTTTGCTGAATACGGGATCGTGGACCGCATCGAAGAGCTAGCCGAAGCCGGTGCCAGACTTGCCAGGAAGACAGTAGACGAATTCAGTTCCCCGCAACAGCCCAGGTGGGTCTTGGGTTCGATGGGGCCGGGTACGAAGTTACCCAGTCTTAGCCAGGCTACCTATGCGCAGCTACGCGATGGCTATGCCAGCCAGGTTCGAGGGATGATCCGAGGCGGGATTGATGCTGTTCAGATTGAAACCAGCCAGGATCTCTTAGCAGTACGAGCCGCAGTCGCCGGTGCGAAGCGGGCTATCGCCGAGGCGGGAGTGGATTGCCCAGTTTATGTTTCGGTCACGATGGAAACCACGGGAACGATGCTGGTGGGCAGTGACCTTTCGGCTGTTCTGGCTACCTTGATCCCTCTGGGTGTTGATGCGCTGGGGCTGAACTGTGCCACCGGCCCCGAAGATATGAGGGAGCATCTGCGTCATTTGAATGCGGCAAGCCCCTTGCCCATCACCTGCATGCCGAACGCGGGACTACCCGTACTTTCGCAAACGGGAGCCTACTATCCACTCGGGGCCCAAGATTTCGCCGAGATCATGGATTCCTTCATCGACATCTATGGATTAGCCATGGTCGGAGGCTGCTGTGGTACGACACCAGATCACATTCGCGCACTTCGCAGCAGAGTCCCGCTGACACAGACATGCCCTGAACGACGTCCCACCTCAACAGAGGCTGTGGGAGCAGTGTCGTCTCTTTACAGCGCAACACCGCTGACCCAAGATGTCTCCTATCTGGCCATTGGTGAGCGTGCCAATGCGTCAGGGTCGAGAGCCTTCAGAGATGCCATGCTGGCACCGGATTGGGATCGCTGTGTGGAGATCGGACGAGCTCAGGCAAACCAGGGGGCACACGTACTCGATCTGTGCGTGGACTATGTCGGAAGTGATGGGGGGGCAAACATTACGCAGTTAGTGTCGAGATTCTCCCAGGAGATCGACCTGCCCATCCAGATCGACTCTTCTGATCCTGAGGTCATCCGCGCTGGACTAGAAAGGGCACCGGGGCGGGCCATTGTGAACTCGGTGAACTTTGAATCCGGGTCCGGCCCAGAATCGAAGTTTGCTGCGACGATGAGCTATGCCCGCGAGCATGGTGCTGCGGTGGTGGCGCTGTGTATTGATGAGAACGGTCAGGCTAGAACGGTTGACGAGAAAGTAACGGTGGCACGTCGGCTGATTTCTGTTCTGACAAGTGAATATGGGATGAATCTGCAAGACATCATCCTGGATCTCCTCACCTTCCCGATTACAACCGGAGCCCACGACACCCGCAGGGACGCTGTTCACACCATCACAGCACTGAAGACCATTCATCAGGAATACCCGCTGGTTCACACCGTACTGGGGGTCTCCAATGTGTCTTATGGTCTCAAACCTGCAGCGAGGGTGGTGTTGAACTCGGTTTTCCTTCATGAGTGCCGTCAGGCAGGTCTGGATTGCGCCATCGTTGATCCTGCCAAGATTCTTCCGATTGCACAGATACCAGACGAGCAGGTTCAGGCTGCACTGGACTTGATCTGGGATCGCAAGTGCGGCGAGGAGTCAGCGTTGGAAGCCTATCTGCGGCTCTTTGATTCGGTGGCGGACACCGGTGACGACAGCGCTGAAGTGATGGACCTTCCGACTCGTTTGAGGAACCACATTCTGCATGGGTCGGCGGTTGGTCTTGGTAGTGACCTTGATGACGCTTTGGAGCACAAGGACGCTCTGGCTATTATCAACGAGGACCTCCTGGAGGCGATGAAGGAGGTCGGGGAGCGTTTCGGATCCGGAGCGATGCAGTTACCCTTCGTGCTGAAGTCGGCTGAGGTCATGAAGATGGCCATGTCTCACCTCGAACCGCACCTGGATCGAGAAGGCGGTTCCGCCAAGGGGACCCTAGTTCTGGCAACCGTACGCGGGGATGTTCATGATATCGGCAAGAATCTTGTGGACATCATCGTGAGCAACAATGGCTATCGGGTGGTGAACCTGGGGATCAAGCAGCCCATTGCCGACATTATTTCTGCTGCCGAACAGGTCGGGGCTGATGCTATTGGAATGTCGGGTCTGTTGGTGAAATCGACGGTGATCATGAAGGAGAACCTCGAAGAACTCAACCATCGGGGGTTAAGCACACGTTACCCGGTTCTGCTCGGAGGTGCGGCGCTGACTAGGGCGTACGTCGAGAAGGATCTAGCTGCGGTCTACGAAGGTGAGGTCAGGTATGCCCGTGACGCGTTCGAGGGCTTGGCGCTCATGGATGCGGTGATGGCTCACAAGGCTGGGGTGGGGGAGTTGCCGACGGTTCGAACCTATCGACAAGTTCCCGAGAAGGCAGAATCACCTGTCGGAGTACGCGCTGAACTGACTCGTCCTGTTCCCGGCGGAGTAGATGTGCCGGATCTGCCAAAGTTAGGTGTCAGTGAAACCACAGCGAGCATTGACATGGTTCTGCCCTGGCTGGATAAGCGTGCTCTGTTTGCGGGCCAATGGGGTCTGCGAGCAGTGACAGATGGGCCGAGTTACGAGGAGGTCGTCGCCAGCGAGGGTGAGCCTCGTCTGGAGAAGTGGATCGACTATGTCATCGAGGAGAACCTTCTCGACTTCGCTGTGAAGTGGGGGTACTTCCCCTGTGAGTCATCTGGCAATGAACTGATCCTGCCCGGGTATGGCAGCTTCGACTTCCCGCGCCAGAGTGATGGTGAGCA
>WQYJ01000131.1 GCA_009781325.1 Propionibacteriaceae bacterium
CACCTCCCCGCGAACCACAACCTCCCAGATTCCATGAGACACCACCCCGCGAACCACAACCTCCCAGATTCCCTGCGGCCCCTGCCCGAGAACCACTACCTCCCAGATTCCATGAGACACCGCCCCGCGAGCCACTCCCTCCCAGATTTCCAGCGGCCCCTGCCCACACACCACCAGGGATGGCACAGCCACCACCACGTCCTCCCGTAGAACCTCCTCCGGCTCACTCCTGGCAGGCACCAGCGAGCAGAGTTGCTCCCGAACCAGCCCCGCGACGCTCATGGGAACCTACGCTCCCCACAGTTCCTCCATTTGCGAGCCGTCCCAGACCTGCGGAAAACGCACCCAGCACTCCTTCGACGCTTCCGGTCACACCGGCTTACCCTGCGGTGGGCATGACCCGTCCAACACCAGCCCCCCCGCCGCCGGTTTCCGAACCGCCCCGGGCTCCCTATGACCACCCCGACACCCTCAGTTCGTCGCCGTGGGCCACCCAGCAGCCGCAGTGGGCTCCTGCCCGGCCCCCGCAGATACCAGGACAACCCACTCCATCTGCCCCGCTGACCTATTCACCAGTGCGAACCACCTGGGCTGCCCCATCGGGGCCGCCAGCAGGCAAAAAACGCAAGAAGCCAATCCTTATCGGTTCGCTCATCGTCGTACTTGTGATCGCACTAACCATCACCGGATTGACCTTCATTCCTCGCCTCGGCTGGGAACCCTCCGACTATGGGTACGACATCGTCGCACGAAAAACTGTCCCCGCAGAGGAATCCTGGACAATCTCCCTGCCGCTGCCCACATCATCCTTTGCCCCCGCTGACTTCAATCAATGGGCAGGAATCGTTGACATCTACTTCGATGAGGAACTGAAGTTCCCCGTACCCTATGTGAAGACTTCCGGATCAATGACCATCACCGGAGCAAAGGGAGTCTTCACCCCGGCAGAGATCATCGTTGAGGAATCCACGAGCTTGATTAGTCGTCTCACGGAACCACATTTCGGCAACAAGAATCAGTGGCCCACAGGTACCTATTACATCGCTGAGCGCCAAGGACTCTTCGGCTCTGACCTCGAACGTCCGCGTGTTCGCATCTACACCGTGGAAGGGACATCCTCGAATCTGGTTTCTCCGGCGTTCACCATGGAAGCCTCCCAGTACGGCACCCCGCTGTTTACCTGGACGCCTGTTGCCCATGCATCGGCGTACTACATCCTCAAGATGTACCCATCCGATCTTGGAGGAGAACCCACAGTCGAAGTTGTGGGAATCGCCGATGAGAAGGCAGATTCATGGCTGGCAAGCTCGACGGACGCCGACTTCCAGAACGCTTTTCAGAATGCGCGCGAGGTGACGAGCTACAACAGTACTTTTAGAGCTTCGACTCAAAACGGTGAGTTGTGTACGGCGCAAGATGCGGATTATCAGGGCATGGAACCCCCCGACTGGGATGATTCGGAACTGGTTTATCCCAGTTACGCTGTTGTCGCTGTTGATGCCTATGGGCGCACCTCCTTCCCTGTCCTGACCGATGGCCGCCAATTGACCATCGATACTCCCCTCGCCGTAGCTCTGAACACCTACGAAGAGATGGCGGCACAAGGAGATCCTGACTTGTTCTTGCCGGAGACTTTCCCAGTCACCATGGGCGACTGCCGTACTGTCTTCCATCCCGTCCAAGGCCAATCTCTTGTGTCGTCGACAGACAAAAGCTGGGTTACCCTGACCTACTCCATATCCGGGACTCTGCTGTCGCAAGTGGTCTACACAGGCTATGCGAAGTCGTATCCCACGATCATGGACATGGGTAAGAAACTGAACCTGAGAGCGGTCTATCAATTGGGATCCCTCGAAGATTTCACACCGATGAAAGGCTCCACTCTCAACAATTTCATCGAGGACAAGACAATCATCTCGACGACCCCAAGTTCTCCGTACACCTGGACCGGGTCGACCGAAATGGTTACTTACATTGCTGCCCACTTATTTGCCGGAACCGAAGCAATCGACATGAGTGAGTACGTCGCTGATCCGACGGCTCCGAGGATCTACGACGCCACCAACGAAGCGTACTTCCAGAACCCTTACATCATCGACTTCTCGCCTCACATCGGGATCAAAGACAATGTCTTGTATGTGTCCTACGAGACAACCCCAGAGGAGAAGCTCGAGGCTGGAGAACTATTAACAAGCAAAGTTGACCAGGTTCTTGCCTCCATTATCAGTCCGGGGATGAGTGACCGCGACAAAGCCCGGGCTATCAACAAGTACTTGTCGACAAAAGCCGTCTACGATAACGCAGCTTTGAAATTCGGAACGAAAGAACACACCCGCGAAGAGTTCAAGCAGTCCTTCCCGCATTCATGGAATGCGATTGGCGTCTTGATCGATGGAACCGGGGTTTGTGCTTCCTATGCGGCTGCGTTTAAGTTGATGGCAGAGTCCGCGGGGCTTGAATCCATGGTCGTCAACGGCATTGCTGATGATTCTGGATTTGGGCACGCTTGGGTCAAGGTTAAGATCGACGGCAAGTGGCGCATTGTTGACCCGACATGGAATTCCAATCTGTATGAGGCAACCGGCGGTAATTATGAATACTTCTTCGCCTTGACCGATAAGCAGGCGGATCGCCAGCAGGTCAATTCCTTCGTGATTGATTCACTTATCCCCAGTTTTGACGCCATCTGATTCGCACATATGGCTTTCTTAGTTATTTGTGGGAACTCTAGGTCATAATTGAATCTGGGGGAACCCGCACAGCAGCGACATAATCCACAAGGAGGGATGACGATGGCTCAGCAAGGATGGTACCCGGATCCAGGCGGACAGCCTGGGATGTTCCGCTACTGGGACGGCCAGGAGTGGTCCTCAGCCTTGTCTCCAACTGCTCTTCCGGGGCCGCCTCCGCAAGTCGGCTCGTCGTCGAGTCCATGGGGGGCTTCACCGTCTTCCAGCGGATATGACCCGACCAAGCCAATCACACCTGGTCAGTCTGCGTCAGCGACAGGTCCGGACAGTGCGTACGGCAATTATCACACCATTGCTGAGGCAAGACCGAAGAAGCCTGTTGCCTTGTGGATTTTCTCCGTTGTCGGAGTGGTGGTGCTTGCCCTGGTTGTGTATTTTGCTGCCACGACGATCACCGGCGGGGGTGGGATTTTCACTCCGCCGGAATACACCGGGGGACCGCCACAGACGCGGGTCTGCCCCAAGGAGGAGCCGGAAAACGTTCGCGCTGACCATCCTGAAGGTGACGGTTGGGTCTACGGCGGTGCCTTGGCATATAAGACGCTCTCATCACCGTGGTCTGGTCTGGGCACCTACGACACCAGGGTCCCCTTTGGTCGTGACGTCGCTGACCAGACTGTGACGATCCACAACAATCCGAATCCCTTTGGTAGTTGGGGGTCGTGGGTTGCTTCTGTGCTCGTTGGTGAACTCTATGCTGGAGATGGCTTTTATGACCCAGAAGAGGGCTCACAGATTGTGAATAAGTGCATCTTTGGGGCTTTCTACGGCGATGAATCTGCGGTGAAATCCGAGACTTTGCGTTCTGAGCCGTACTCCGTCAGCGGGTACGACGGCTGGATCACCGAGACGATGCTGTCCTTTAAGCTGAAGAATCTGCCGACAACTTCGGAGTTAGCCATTGTGATCATTGTGAGGACTTCTGATCTGTCATCATCGATCTACTACGCTTCCTTGCCCACCGATGCCATGGAGCTCAAACCTGACATCGATGCCTCCATTGCCAGCCTGAAAGTGGTTATCTAGCCACAGATCGATGGAGGTTCACGGATGGCGCAGCAAGGGTGGTACCCCGATCCGGGCGGACAGCCGGGGATGTTCCGCTATTGGGATGGTCAGCAGTGGTCACAGGCTCTGTCACCAACTCCGCTTCCTGGGCCTCCTGCCCCCGAGGGCTTTATCTCCTTGAGTCCTGCGTCGTCTTCAGGGTACGATCCCAGGCAACCCATCACTCCCGGTCACTCCCATACGCAGGTAGGTACGCCCGGCGAGTTCGATCCGGTTCCATCGATCACCGCGGTGAAACCGAAGAAGCCTGTTGCTCCCTGGGTTGTTTCTCTCGTGGGAGCACTCGTTGTTGCTGTAGCGGCCTATCTCATTGTCACGGTGGTCACTGGTGAAACCCCCATCCAATTGCCAACTTATAGCACTGAGGACAAACCAAAGACGCGGGTTTGTCCGGAGCCGACCTTCGACCAGCACAACGCTGACCATCCAGTTGGTGATGGGTGGGTCTATGGTGGTGCCCTGGCATATCCGATGCTTTCTGCACCATGGTCTGACCCCTATCCTGAAACCATGATTCCCTTTGGGCGTGATGCACTTCAACAAATTGTGGTCATCCATGAGGATTCAAACCCTTTCGGATACTCGTACTGGTACGCGGGAGTCTTTATCGGGGAGCTCTACGCTGGGGATGGTTTCTATGATCCAGAAGAAGGGTCAGCAATTGTCAACAAGTGCATCTTCGGCACCTTCTATGGCGGCGCAGCGGTGACCCCGGAAACCCTGCGCTCCGAGCCGTACTCTCTGGATGGCCATGACGGATGGATTACTGAAACGATGCTGTCTTTCAACATCAAGAATCTGCCGACCACCTCAGAGTTAGTAACCGTCATCATCATCAGGACATCAGATCTCACGTCATCGATCTTCTTTTCCTCGCTTCCCACCGATGCGATGTATCTCAAAGCTGACATTGATTCCACGATCGCGCACTTGCGAGTGGTGATTTAGTACAGTTAGAACCCATCAGCCCAGATCTAAAAAGGAGACCCTGAATGGCTCAACAAGGGTGGTACCCCGATCCGGGCGGACAGCCGGGGATGTTCCGCTATTGGGATGGTCAGCAGTGGTCACAGGCTCTGTCACCGACTCCGCTTCCCGGCCCTCCTCCGACGGTGTGGTCACCGCAAAGCCCTGGCGGACTATCGTCGGGCAGCGGAATAGACCCCACTCAACCCATCACACCTGGGCATTCTTTTTCTGGCGCGGGTACGTCCAACGCCTTCGATGGAATTCCAACTATGACGGACTATAAAGCCAAGACCTCAGTTGCTCCATGGATCATTTCCATCGTGGGTGTTTTGGTGCTGGCACTGGTGGTTTTCTTTGTCGTCAGGATGGTCACCGGAGAGGAAGTTGTTATCCTTCCGCCAAACGGCGAGACCAATTCACCGACGCCGAATAAGGGAACCACTTCACCGCCGCCTACACGGGTTTGCCCGAAGGAATCGATGGAAGACATCCAATTTGAGCATCCTGTCGGTGATGGATGGGTCTACGGAGGCGCCTTGGCGTACCGGCAATTACCTTCTCCCTGGGACGAGGTTGTAACTGACAACCGAATCCCCTTTGGGCGTGATGTATCTGGTCAAGAAGCGGTTGTCCACATGAACCCAAACCCCGTGGGCTGGTGGCCGTGGTGGGTAGCTGGGGTGTGGATAGGAGAACTCTATGCTGGAGATGGCTTCTATGATCCGCAAGAGGGTTCCGAGATTGTCAACAGGTGCATCTTCGGCTCTTTCTACGGAAATGAGTCACCCATCACCTCAGAAACCTTACGCTCCGAAGCGTACACTCTCGACGGACGAGACGGCTGGATCACCGAAACAATGCTGTCTTTCGATATCAAGGGTCTTGAGACGACCTCAGAGTTGTCTATCGTCATCATCGTGAGGACCTCAGACCTCACATCCTCGATCTACTTTGCTTCGTGGCCCACCGATGCACCAACTCTTCGGGGCGACATTGACGCCACAATCGCTAGCCTACGAGTGGTCAAGTAATCACTCGTTTGTTTCTTTCAATACCAAAGGGATGCAGACTACGCAATGAGGCGATCTTAATCTGTAAAGAGGTTTCGGGGTGCCTCAACACCACGTCGCCTCAACGAAATCCTCATTAGTCACACTGGATGGCTTCTACGCATCAATCACAGCCTGGCGAAACCAGTTACGAATCGTTTCGCTGGTTCCCACGCTCAG
>WQYJ01000132.1 GCA_009781325.1 Propionibacteriaceae bacterium
CAGGACATTGACATCGGGATTGGCTGTCAGCAACTCGGTGGTGACGCGCATGGAGTCGTCCACCTTCACATTGCCGTCTACCTTGGCAGTGATTGTTGCATTCGGATTGGCTGCAATGACTTCTTCGAACCCTTGGTCACGCAGGAGTACGGGAACCTCATCAGGCTCAGTGATGAAGCCAATATTCAGCGTCGCGTCATCACCAAAGTCTTTCAGGATCGCCTGAGCAGCTTGGCGTCCGCCAGCTACGTTATCAGCACCGAGATACTGCACGATGGTTGCACCTTGGTCCTTCAATGCCTCGTCAGACAAGATGACGTTCACGGTAAACACCGGGACGCCAGCATCATTTGCTGCCTTCACAATGGCGGCACCTGGTTCTGACTTCACTGCGTTCAGAGCAAATGCGCAAGGCTCCTTGAGAAGCATTGCCTGCGCCTGTGCCAACTGCACAGCATCATCATTATCGGCAATCTGTACTTCAACATCGAAACCTGCTTCGGCACCGGCTTCTTCGAAGCCCCTCTTCATGGCGATGTAGTAGGGGTTCGAGAGGTTCGGCAGGGCTACAGCGATGTAGGGCGTGTCTGCATCGCAGGCCGCTGGACGCGGAATCCCTGTCGCGGGCCCTGTACTCGAGGGTGGGTTATCCACTCCGGTCGTGCAACTTGCTAGGGCGAGAGCAAGAGGAATCGCTGCCACGATGACTGCGACCTTCTTTATCATTTTCATACCACTCATATGTGATTTCCTTTCGTTTTGCGAATAAGTCTTATTATTTCCGCCGGTAATTATTGCAACGCAGGTGTTGCAGCCGGTTCATTGGGAGGTTTCGCATTCGGGGAACGCAACCCCGGAGCTCGCTTAGACAGCAAAGCAGACAGTGAAACCTGACGGCGATATGTGTCAAGAATGACACCGCCAAGGATGATGACGCCGATCACGAGAGGCTGCCAGTAGCTCTCCACCCGTACAACGTTCATTCCATTCGATACAGTGGCAATAAGGATGGAGCCAAGCAGGGCTCCTGGGATGGTTCCGATACCGCCGAAAAGACTGACCCCACCGACCACTGCAGAAGCGATCGAATAGAACAGTTCATTGCCCGAACCGGCAACCGGATAACCCACCATGAGGCGGCTGGTTGTAATCAGACCACCGAATGCTGCGCAGAGTCCCGACATGGCGTACACCGTGATCGTGACCCGCGGAATGGAGATACCTGAGAGCCGAGATGTCTCAGCGTTACCTCCGACCGAGTAAATGTGAACACCCAAGGGAGTCCGTCTCAGAATGAAGGTGAAGGTGATGAAGGCGATAGCGAGCAGCACCACCGGCATCGGAACTCCCAGGATAGAACCGCGGCCAATAACCGCGAAGAAGGGGTCTTTCACAGAGACCGATTGAGCCCCAGTCATAATCTTCGGAATCGAGGCAGCAATACCGAAGGTTGAGAATGTGACAATGAAGGGCGGCAACTTGGCGTAATGCACGATCACCCCATTAAAGACACCCACAGCAACACCTGCGGCGATAGCGACCAGCGCAGCGATCCACCAGGGCGCTCCGTTATACATCACAATTGCTGCAAGCATCCCGGTCAGACAGAGATTGGAACCCGTAGAAAGATCAATTCCGCCTGTCAGAAGCACAAAGGTCTGCCCCAGTGCCAAGAATCCAATAACTGCACCATTGAGGAGGAGGATCTGAAGATTTGCTGTTGTGCGGAAAGTGGGCGACATCAATGAGAACACAATGGCTACAACCAGAATGATCCCAATAACACCCACCTCATCTGGAAGTCGCCACTTCTTCATCGAACTCCAATCTCGCGCAGTTCGCACATTGATGCTCATTTGAGCGTCAGGCGCTCATATGTGGTACGCTAGCATAGTGATAAATGACGCGCAAGAGAATTGCGGGACACGTTATGGGAACGTTATGTGATTGATATGATTTCGAGTCAAATGGGCAATACAGATGGACGAACCGACCGCCAGACGCTGGCTGAGGTCGCTCGGCTCTACTATCTCCAAGATGTGAGTAAGGTCGACATCTCAGCACGATTGGGTGTGTCTCGATTCAAGGTAGCCCGCCTTCTCGACATGGCGCGCGAACAAGGCGTGGTCACGATATCCATCCAAGGTGTTGCCCCGGTAGATCCGACTGCCTCACAGGAATTGAGTCAGCATTGGGGACTCAACACTGTGGTGGTGAACTCCGGTCATGGCACTGACTCCGAAGTACGCCGATTCGTTGGCCAAGCCACCGCCGAACTACTGATGGACAATGTCCACCCAGGCGCCGCGATCGGGCTGTCGTGGGGGCGCACTCTTCGAGTGATGACCGATTACCTCACCCGGTTGCCGAAGGTATCCGTGGTTCAGCTCATCGGAGCAGTAACCTCCGATCTGGATGAATCACCGGTCGAGTTACTGCGACGCACTTCCCTATCGACCGGAGGCAAGGCCTACCCGATCATCGCCCCAGCCATCTTTGGCGACGCCTCTGCTCTGGCCGTACTGAAAACAAATCCCGACGTTCAAGCAGCCTTGGACCTGTTTGATCACCTAGATTTAGCGGTGATCGCTGTTGGCTCCTGGGACCCGCCAGCTTCGCAGATCCGTGCGGTTCTCGGCGTGGAGGACCGCCAACTCCTTGACAATATCGGTGTGAAAGCTGAAGTGGCAGGGGTTTTCTTTGACGAAGACGGCAACACCGTCGCCGAAGATTTCTCTGCACGCTACCTATCGATCTCCGCCTCACAGCTACGTCGAATACCGCGGGTCGTTGCCGCTGCCGGCGGCCTGATCAAACTGGACGCTGTACGGGCTGTGGTGAAGTCCGGGATTATCACTGACTTGGTGACAGACCACACCCTGGCCGAGGCAGCACTCCAGGGCCAACCCATTACCCCCGCGATAAGCCCCGACAGGACCTAGCGATGAGAATCGGCTGCTCGTTGTGGAACGTGTCTCAGGACTCGCCCCTCGACCATGCCCGCCGCCTCGTTGATGCTGGGGTGGATCTCTTCCACTGGGACCGCGCCGACGGAATCTTTGCCAAAGCTGGGGGCTACACCGCCGACACAGCAGCAGAAATCTGCTCGCAGACAGGCACTCGCGCCGAAGCTCATCTCATGGTTGCCGATCCGCTGCGCGAAATCGACGCGTGGTGCGAATTCTGTGAACTGGTCGTCGTCCCCGTTGAATCCGAGGATCACCTCGCAGCCATCCGCCGTATCGAAAATAGAGGACGGCAAGCGGCAATAGTAATCTCTCCCGACACCGATCTGTCTGCTCTGGATCATCTTTGCCACATTCCCACCTTGGTTATGTCCATCACACCCGGTTATGCAGGCAGTCAACCACGCCCGGAAACCTTGACCCGGCTTGCTGCACTTCGAGACCGGCCTCTGCTCGGGATTGACGGCGGGATGACGGCTGATCTCCTCCCGAGTGCGGCCCAAGCAGGAGCAAACTGGGTTGCTGTCGGTACGGCACTGGTGCACGCCGAAGACCCCGCTGCTTGGCTCAGGTTAGCTCGCACCAGCAACTAGATCACTGCGGCAGGGCTGCCACCACATCGATTTCAACGAGGATTGATGAAAGATCGGATCCAACAGTGGTTCTCACCGGATAAGGCTGAACCATCACCTCCCGATAAGCAGCATTAAATCCGTCAAAGTCTTCTGCGAGATTCTGCAAGTGTGCAGTCACCTTCACAACATCTGCCAGAGTGGCTCCATAGACACTCAGCGCTGCCTCAACATTGGCAAGCACCTGCTTTGTCTGTGCAGCAATCCCATCCATGACTACTCCCGTTGATGGATCTTGGGGGCCAAAGCCAGCAGTGAAAATCAAACCCGCTGCGGTGCGTACTTGTGAGTAAGGGCCCACAGGAGAAGGTGCGCGCCCAGTTTGCCTATCAGTCATGAGGTCAGTCTATCGGTGGTGAAAACTAAATCAGGATCGCAGGTGAACCGCAGTGTCGTACCGCGCTAATCAAGATACCTCGATTAGACTACCCACATGGATGGCAGGAGGATAGTCCATGCATGAAGAAACTGTGATTATCGGTAAGGGGGGAGAATTCCCATTAGAAGGAGTTCTGACACTACCGGATTCACCCCATGAGGCTCTGCCTGCCCTGTTGCTGGTCCATGGGTCTGGTCCCCTGAATCGGGATGAGAAGATCGGTGTGCTCACACCCTTCAAAGACATAGCAAAGTTTCTGGCAGCCAACGGGATCGCCAGCCTGCGCTATGACAAGCGAACCTTCGTCTACGGCAAGAAACTGAGGAAAGAACTCAAGAACCCCACAGTACGAGAAGAAACCATCGATGATGCTTTAGCGGCAACAAAGGTTCTGAAAGCCGATGCACGAATCAACCCCCATGCAGTCTTTCTTGCCGGACACAGCCTTGGCGGCATGCTAGCACCCAGAATCGACGGTGAAGGCGGTGACTATGCAGGAATCATCATCCTGGCAGGCTCTCCTCGCAACCTTCTCGATATTATCGAGGATCAGAATGCAGAAGCCATTGCATCGTTGACCGGAGCGATCCAGTTCATTGCCAAGAAGCAAGTAGCAGCACTACTCAAACAGATCGATACCTACAACACGTGGTCTTTAGAGGAATCCAAACACCACAAGCTGATCAACATCAGCGCCTACTACTTCAAGGAGATGGAAGCACACCCAGCCTCCGACTACCTTCTTCAACTCAATAAACCCACCCTCATCCTTCAGGGAGGCTCTGACTTTCAAGTAAGCGTTGACAAGGACTTTGGTGCGTACAAAGCCCTCCTCAAGAACCATCCCAACATCAAATTCCACCTCTACCCTGGCCTCAGCCACACCTTCACCCCCTCCATCTACGGAAACATCATGAAGGCCAAACAAGAATACAAAGTACCCGGCAGAGTCCATGAACAAGTCCTCGACGACATCCGTGACTTCATCATGTCCTCGCCAGTGGACCACCCAACAGCCAGTGGTGGGGCCTAGTGGCCGCGGAATACTCATAACGGGTGTGATTCATCGTCACTTTGACGACAGATAACTCCCTCTCCGAAGTGTTATGTGCTATTGAGAGGCAAGCCCAGAAACAACAAAACCCCCGAGTTTCCTCAGGGGTTTTGTTAAATGTCCGGCGACGTCCTACTCTCCCACACAGTCTCCCGTGCAGTACCATCGGCGCTGAAAGGCTTAACTTCCGGGTTCGGAATGGAGCCGGGTGTTTCCCTTTCGCCATGATCACCGTAACTCTATTGAGATGTTTTCGGAGTTCCCGACCGTATCTCGGGAACCACACAGTGGACGCAAGCATCTTTGTTGAAACAAGCCCTCGGCCTATTAGTATCGGTCAGCTTCATACGTTACCGCACTTCCACGTCCGACCTATCAACCCGGTGGTCTTCCGGGGGCCTTACCAGCTTAACGCTGTGGGAACCCTCATCTTGAAGCATGCTTCCCGCTTAGATGCTTTCAGCGGTTATCATTTCCCAACGTAGCAAACCAGCCGTGCTCTTGGCAGAACAACTGGCACACCAGAGGTTAGTCCGTCCCGGTCCTCTCGTACTAAGGACAGCCCTTCTCAAGATTCCTACGAGCGCAGCGGATAGGGACCGAACTGTCTCACGACGTTCTGAACCCAGCTCGCGTACCGCTTTAATGGGCGAACAGCCCAACCCTTGGGACCGACTCCAGCCCCAGGATGCGATGAGCCGACATCGAGGTGCCAAACCATGCCGTCGCTATGGACGCTCGGGCAAGATCAGCCTGTTATCCCCGGGGTACCTTTTATCCGTTGAGTTACGGCGCTTCCACTCGCCACCGTAAGATCACTAATCCCTACTTTCGTACCTGCTCGAGCTGTCACTCTCACAGTCAAGCTCCCTTGTGCATTTACACTCAACACCTGATTGCCAACCAGGCTGAGGGAACCTTTGGGCGCCTCCGTTACATTTTGGGAGGCGACCGCCCCAGTCAAACTACCCA
>WQYJ01000133.1 GCA_009781325.1 Propionibacteriaceae bacterium
CTCGGCGATGCTGAGATCCTCATTGGCCCCAGTGAAATAGCGGTGGCAAGGATCCAAACTGGTTCCAGTGCCCGAGATGGGCAGTCAACCGCTGGGGCTGAGTACAGGATCGTCGCCATACCCTTCATTGAGACTTCTAAGGGTGAAGCCTATGCTCTGGTCATCGCCCGTACCCTCGGCCCGACGTCGTCTGGTCTGGCTAACCTGTCGGCCCTGCAGTGGGTCATCGGTATCACCGCTGTGGCGCTGGCCATTGTCGCGGCTATCTTTGTCGCCAGCGCAACCTTGAACCCAATTCGGGAACTGACTTCGGTCGTTTCCGGGATCACCTCGACCGATGAACTCACGACGATAGAAGTACGAGGGGCCTCCGAGGTGGCTGAACTCGAACGCTCATTCAACCTGATGATGGAGTCCTTGACAGCCTCACGAAACCAGCAGGACCGCCTCATTGCTGATGCGGGCCACGAGTTGCGCACCCCCTTGACAAGCCTGAGAACCAATATCGAACTGCTGATCGCTGATGAGACTGCCAAGATGCTCCCAGTCGGGGCGCGCTCGGAGATCCTCTCCGATGTCGCTGCCCAGTTAGGGGAGTTCACCTCGCTGATCAATGACCTGGTGGTGCTGAGCCGCGGCGACGACATGCCTCGAAACTTCATTGTGCTGAACTTCGCAGAGGTCATCGAACGGGCAATCGCCCGGGTTCAGCGCCGCGGCCCGTCGCTGACTTTCGATGTGAGGCTGAAGCCTTTCTTCGTCATGGGTGACTATGTGACTCTGGAAAGAGCTGTGACAAATCTGTTGGACAATGCTGTGAAGTTCTCCCCGGAGGGTACGACGATCACCGTGCGACTGAACAACAGCGGGCTTGTGATCTCTGATCAAGGTCCAGGTATCGCGCCTGAAGATGCCGCTCACATCTTCGAAAGGTTCTACCGTTCGGACTCTTCTAGGAATACTCCCGGCACTGGGTTGGGGCTATCGATCGTGGATCACACTGTGAATGCCCATGGCGGTACGATCACTGTTGAGTCACCGCCAGGAGGCGGAGCGGTCTTCACTGTCCACATCCCCGAAGCTGTATTTGACGACTCAGAATGACCTAGGAGGGCCGTACCAGCCCGCCTTCGTAGGCTTCCACCACGGCCTGGACACGATCCCGGCACCCCAGCTTTTCTAGAATCTTGGACACATGTGTCTTGACTGTGGCCTCAGACAGGAACAGGGCTGCCGAGATCTCTAGGTTGGACATACCCTTGGCGATGAGCAGCAACACCTCTGTTTCGCGCTCGGTCAGGCAGTCGAATTCCCGCGGGGTGCTCGGTGGGGAAACCCGGGCGGCGACATGCTCGATCAGCCTCTTGGTTGAGGACGGAGCGATCACTGCGTCACCGGAATAGACCGTACGGATGGCAGCCAGCAGGTCAGGCGGCGGAGCGTTCTTCAGCAGGAAGCCCGATGCTCCGGCATCAATGGCAGCCAGCAAGTATTCGTCGATATCAAAGGTCGTCAGGATGATGATTTTCGGTGCGTCAACACCGGCATCCTCCAGAATTGCACGGGTCGCTTCGATGCCATCCATGTCAGGCATGCGTACATCCATGAGAACTACATCGGCGGGCAACTGGGCCAGCAGGGCAACTGCCTGGGCTCCAGTCGACGCAGCCCCGACGACACTCATGTCATCCTGGGAATCGATAATCATGCGCAATCCGGCGCTGACAAGCTGCTGATCATCGACTAGTACGATGCGTAGCGGATCAGTCATGAAAACTCCTCTTCAGGTAGCGGGAGGACCAGGCGTACTCGGAATCCTTCGTCATAGGGCTCTGCTGTGATCGTAGCACCGACCGAACTAGCCCGTTCTTTCATGCCCGTTAGACCTTGGCCCAGGCCGGGTTCGCCGCGCGGGGGTTCTGTTCCCATCTGATCGGTGATCGTCACAATCACCTCATCAGACTTCCAGTTTTCGGTGACCGTGACTTGGGCGTCTGCAGCGGCGTGCTTCATGGCATTGGTGAGGGCTTCCTGACAGATGCGATACAGCGTCAAGCCCAGTCCGGCCGGCAGCGTACGGGGTTGGCCCAGACGGATGAGGAAGACCTGCATCCCGGATGCTCTGGCTGACTCAACCAGTTGTTCAACGTTGAACTGGTCGGGGATGGGCGTGCGATCCTGGCCTTCGGGGGTCTTCAGCATCCCCAAGACCCGCCGGGTTTCATCGACTGCCGCCCGTCCGGTGTCGGCGATGGTGGTGAATGCTCTCTTGGCTGCCTCGGGGTCGTCGCAGACGAAAGAGCCGCCGTCAGCCTGGGCGACCATGATGGCCAGTGAGTGGGCGATTATGTCATGCATCTCGCGCAGGATGCGGGTCCGTTCTGCTTCGACGGCCACTTCCTCGATGGTAGCTCGCTGCTCCAGCATCGCAGCGATGCGTCTCTTCTCCCGCGCTTTTTCACTGGTGACTGTTGTGGTCAAGATGATGGCGAGGACTACAACACCAACTGCCAGTACGGCAGAGGCCCCGATCAGTATCGCAATCCAGTTCATACTTCAATCATTCCAGATACAACCAACACCCAGCCAAAACCCACCGCCACGAGAGTGCGGTGATGGGGCTGTTAGAAAGATTCGCGGTTGAGGCAGTCGAGGATGTGTGTCAGGTGCAGCCACCATGGTGCTTTGGGGCGTTGGTGGCGCCGGTTTGTGCCTTTCATCGCTTCTGAGATTCCGGTGAGGATGATCTCATTGTGGCACATTCCGATGCATTGAATGGCCTTGTCATCATCCTTAATCTGAGATGCTAGCTGGCCCATAGCCGCATCCGTCAGCCTCGTGGCGAGGAGTCGGTCAGCCGGTGTTGGGGCATCCCCTTGCTGGATATGACCGATGATGAGTGTGCGGGTGTCGTACCTTCTCTGACCTTCTTCATCGAAGATATTTGCCAGAGTACGGGTGGTGTAGTTGGGGTTGGCGTTCTCGTTGCGTACAGCGAGGAAGAAGGAGCGGCCGTGGTTGTCAAAGCTGTTCTTCAGCCACTCGATGTCACGCTGGAGCCGGTTTAAGGTAATGCCCTTCTCGGGGAGGTAGACCTGCTCGGCACCGCCTGCTAGGCCGCCCATGAGTGCGAGGTACCCGCAGTCGCGTCCCATGGTCTCGATCACAAAACACCTCTGCGAGGCTGAGGCTGACATCTTGACCTTGTCGATGCAATCGACGACGACGTTGAGGGCGGTGTCAGCTCCGATCGACATGCCTGTCCCCGGGGTGTTGTTGTCGATAGCTGCCGGTACGCAGACGATTGGAATCTGGAGGCCCGGATAACGGCTGCGCTCCTGGCTGATGAGCTGCACAGCTTCGTACGCATTCCAGCCGCCAATCACCAGCAGGCCGTCGATCTTATTGGCTTCCAGGCTTCGCGAGATTGCATAGAGTTCTTCGATCGTTGGTTTGCGCCGCCGCGTACCCAAGACGGCACCACCCTCTTGGTTCCAGCCGTCAACATCCTTCCAGGACAGCTCTGACATATCTCCGCGCACCAGGCCGATGAAACCATCGCGGATTCCTAGCATGGTGAAGCCTTGGGAGATCCCCTCCCACACTGCTGTTTGCACGGCAGTGTTCATACCGGGGGCTAGGGCTCCGGCATGCATGATGGCGATTCTGCGGTCACTGGGGGCGCACAGAGTACGGTTCGGGTTCGACAGGGATTGGAAGATGCCGATGAGATCGGTGAACTCCATCCCGCGCATCGAGAGGACTGTGTCTGTCTGGCCAGCACTGATCAGACCGGGAATACTTCGGGTATCCTCCACAGCTTTGAGCAGCGGAATCTGGCGAATCTCTTCACCGTGGAAACCAAAGACCGGGCCGTCCTGCTCTCCTGTGGAGTTCAGTACAAAGGTTGCTGCTTGGTAGCCCAGCCAGGTTGAGGCCCAGCGATCGTAGGCACTCGGCGTACCTCCCCTTTGCACGTGACCCAGGATCGTGACGCGGGCATCCTCACCGAGAATGGACTCGATTGATGCACGCACATGCTCGGCAGTGATGGGTTCTCCGGCGCGGGTCTTGGCCCCCTCAGCCAAGATCACGA
The DNA here is from genome assembly GCA_009781325.1 of Propionibacteriaceae bacterium. Classification (GTDB taxonomy): domain Bacteria; phylum Actinomycetota; class Actinomycetes; order Propionibacteriales; family Propionibacteriaceae; genus WQYJ01. The sequence goes on from WQYJ01000133.1 coordinate 4,097, forward strand.
TGGAATCCTTGCGCCCAGCCATGCGGGAGCGCTGAAGCTGGTCACACATCGCCTGCTCCCAGCCGTCTTCCGGCGGCAACTCTGGCAGAAGTACGTAATCGCAACCCCCTGAGATAGCTGCTGCGATTGCGAGGTAGCCGCAGTTGCGTCCCATGACTTCGACGACGAAGGAACGCTGATGAGAGGCAGCGGTGGATGCGATGGCATCAATGGCAGCCTGGATGCGGTGGAGAGCTGAGTCCACACCGATGGTCATGTCCGTACCGACGAGGTCGTTGTCGATGGAGCCGACCATCCCGGCATAGATCAATCTCGGGAACTGCTGGCGTTGATCTGTGGTGATTCGGTTGTGGTCGAGGAGTTCATCAAGCAGGGACGACCATTGACTGGCGAACTCCTGGAGCCCGGTCAGTGACCCGTCACCGCCGATGACGACAAGCCGGTCAATTCCCTCATTCACCAGGTTCGCTGCTGCTTTGAGCATCCCCTCGCGGGTCATGAACTCCTTCGAGCGGAAGGTGCCAATGACCGTACCCCCGCGATTCAGAATCCCCGAAGCGTCGTCCCAAGCCATCGGAGAAATACCATCTCCGCCGTCAATCATGCCCTGGTAACCCTCCATGATCGCGTAAGGCTGTGCCCCCGCTACTAGCGAGGTACGAGTAACCGCCCGCAGCGCGGCGTTCATCCCCTGAGCATCACCACCGCCAGTGAGCACACCGATCTTCTTACCTTTGGCCGTACCTCGAAGGGCATCCGGAGAAATAACCTGCACCCCTCTATAGTATGCCGATAATGGGATTTCATTCAGGATGTGACAAGGGGGACAGTCGTTTTGCGACAATGGGGACGGTAGGACGTGACAAAAGCCCCCTACCGGTCATCCTGTCGAAGCCTGAATCCACCGATCTATGCTTACGACGCAACAGTTGAGTGGGTTGGCTGCGTTACCACTGTTCGGTAGGGGTTCAGTCTGCTTTCCTGATGGTTGTCCCCCCCCTCTGCCGCGGCCCCCCCAGGGGGGCCTTGCCATTTCTTGGACGTGGTCGAGTCCGCGGGTGAGGGGTTGACACACAAAGTCACCGCGACGGCTCAGATTCTCCTAGGGTTGGGTTGGTGAAGGCTTAGTCTGTGTCAGGTGTGAGGTGTCCAGTGTCTAAAACTTGCACATACCGAACCCATCGCACTGTCCCACGACGGAATGCGCAACTTTTTCCCGGAAAAACACTGGTTTTCAAGGAAAAAGTTGCGCATTCCGTTCCAGGGATGCCGATAGTGTGCGGAAAGCGCAACTTTTTCCCGGACTCACACCAGCAGGGTCTCATGGTGAGTGGAAAACAACCTGTCACCACCACAGGCAGAATCCGGGGTGGCACCCCAACAATCAGACAGACAGATGCCGAAGATAAGTACCAGTAGTCGTGTCACCATCCCTCCCCGAGTGAATCGTAACTGTCGCAGTGATAGTGGTGTGTCTACCCAGCCCCCGCAAACCCGACCACGTCCAAGAAATGGCAAGGCCCCCCTGGGGGGGCCGCGGCAGCGGGGGGAGAGAGTCTAGTAGAGCACGATGCACCCTCAGCAAAAAACAGGGAAAGCCGCGCCAGCGAGAGGAAGTGGTATGAATCAGAACACCGGTAACAGTTCTGACTCAAACCATCACCACCACTTGGAATAAGAAAGCAATGGGCAAGAAACCACCCCCCAGTACCATCCAGCGTGCGTCACGTTACACGTCCCCTCGACACATCTCCGTCCTGGAAGCATCCTCCCAGTCATTCTGGTGTCAGGCAACGCAGCCAGCGCACCGCGGTCATCCTGCCGTCAGGCAGGACCCCCGGCAGCCGACGTAGGGTCTGTGGTAAAGCTTGTC
>WQYJ01000134.1 GCA_009781325.1 Propionibacteriaceae bacterium
AGCAACTCGCGACCAGCCAGGTCCAAACCTGCGGTGGGTTCATCCAGAATAAGTAACTCAGGATCTGTCATCAGTGCCCGGGCAATCTGGACCCGTTGGCGCTCCCCCTCTGACAAGGTCCCAAATCGACGATCCGCCAGATGCTCTACACTGAGCGCAGTCATCAGTGCCTGTGCCCGTGCCGCGTCCAAATCTGTGTATCCCTCACGCCACCGCCCGAAGATCGCGTACGCCGCGGACATGATGACGTTGCGTACCTTTTCATTAGCGGGGATCTGAATCTCCAAGCTCGCTGACGACACCCCAATGCGCGGACGCAACTCAAAGACATCAACCTGCCCCAGTGCCTCTCCCAAGACTGTCACCGTACCTGTGGTTGGAAACATCTGTGAGGCAAGAACCTGCACCAGGGTTGTCTTCCCCGCGCCATTCGGCCCGATAATCACCCATCGCTGCGCATCAGACACCTGCCAGGTGATGTGATCCAGAAGAAAACTATGCCCCCGCTTCAGAGTCACATCTGCGACATCAATGACCGTGCCCATGCACATAACTTATCAGGTCAAGCCAACTGGTCGTGGATCGCATTGGCAAGGATGGATAGGTCGGCTGGGGTCTGCTCACCACCGGAGACCACTGTCATCACCCCATCGGTCAACACAGTGATGCACGCTGCTTGTGTTGGCTGGGGGGTTGCTTGGGAGTCGCCCTTCCACAGAATCCCGCAGCGGGTCACACCATACCAAGCCTGGTCAGTCAGGGTGGTCTGGCCAAACTCCCCAGTCGGATCAAAGGTCACCACTGCCAGATCGAGGGGTGCAGCATCGCGCCCATACGTAGCAGTCATCTGACCGGGGGCAGGTATCTCCCCCAGTACGGTGTAACCAGCCACCGCCTCAGGCAGCACTGAACCCACAATCTGATGGGTGGGCGGAATCGGCGGCACAGTCGGATCCACTCCAGGATCAGCAGTGCATCCCGATACCCCAATCACAACAAGGATCCCCAGGATCCCAACACTCAATGCTTTCATTTCAACGTCCCTCCATCACGCTAATCCTACGAGTTCCATGTACTCAGGATTCCATAGATCCTCAGTTCCATCGGGGAGCAACAGCACCCTGTCGGGATTCAGTGCTGCAACTGCTCCCTCATCGTGAGTCACCAACACGATGGCACCCTTGTAAGTATTGATGGCACGCAGAATCTCCGTACGCGAGGCAGGGTCAAGGTTGTCAGTCGGCTCATCCAGCAGCAAGACATTGGCCCGCGACACCACAATCATCGCCAGCGCCAACCGCGTTTTCTCGCCTCCTGAGAGTACGCGCGCAGGTTTGTCCACATCATCCCCGACAAACAAAAAGGAGCCCAGCAGGGTCCTCGCCTCGACCTCAGATAATTGCGAGGCATAGCCCATCATGTTCTCCAGCACGGTCTGCGACATGTCGAGAGTCTCATGCTCCTGGGCGTAGTACCCCAGTTTCAATCCGTGCCCGTCGACCACCTCACCAAGATCAGGTTCCTCCAGACCAGCAAGCAGGCGCAGCATCGTAGTCTTCCCAGCACCATTCAGCCCCAGGACCACAACCCGTGAACCGCGGTCAATAACCAGATCAACATCGAAGAAGACTTCCAAGGAACCATAAGTCTTCGACAAACCTGTCGTTGACAAGGGAATTTTCCCGCACGGCGCTGGATCAGGGAAGCGAAGGTTCGCCACTTTGTCGCTCGCCCGCACCTCCTCAAGATCAGAGATGAGCTTCTCAGCGCGCCGAGCCATGTTCTGAGCCGCCACTGCCTTGGTTGCCTTGGCACGCATGGAATCAGCCTGAGCCATCAGCGCAGCAGCCTTGCGCTCTGCATTGGCTCTTTCGCGCTTGCGCCGGCGTTCATCAGTTTCACGCTGCTCAAGATACTTCGCCCAGCCCATGTTGTATTGATCCAGCACGCACCTGGTGGCATCCAGGTGGAAGACCTTATTCATCGTCTCCCCCAGCAAAGACACATCATGAGAGATAACCACCAGTCCGCCGCTAAAGGACTGCAGGAAGGAGCGCAGCCATACGATGGAATCAGCATCCAGATGGTTCGTCGGCTCATCAAGCAATAGCGTATCTGCCCCCAAGAACAGAATCCGTGCCAGCTCCACCCGACGCCTCTGGCCACCGGACAAAGTCGACAGTGTTTGATTCATCACACGCTCCGGCAACCCAACATTGGCTGCGATTCGGCTGGCTTCAGCCGAGGCTGCGTAGCCTCCCTGAGTGAGGAACTCTGTCTCAGCCTTAGCGTACGCAGCCATAGCGGCCCGTCGTTCATCCCCTTGGGACTCCGACATGATCGCGGTATGTTTGTCCATCCGAGCCATGATTCGATCCAAGCCTCGCCCCGACAGAATCCTGGATTTTGCGGTGATATGAAGATCTCCAGTACGCGGATCCTGCGGCAAGTAGCCGATCACACCCTTGCGAGTCACACCACCAGCGGCGGGAATCCCCTCTCCCGCCATGACTTTCATTAATGTCGTCTTACCGGCACCATTACGCCCAACTAGGCCAATTTTGTCCCCAGGAGACACCGAAAAAGACACGGGTTCAATAAGTAAAGCAGCACCAGCACGTACTTCAACATCCCTCACGACAAGCACAACTGGAATTCCTCGTCAGATGAGGGGTTAGAAAACTGGGTCGAGAGCCTCGGACCACAACTCGGCTTCGGCTTCGGCGGCCTTCTTTGCACGGAATACATAGACGCAGAGCAGACAAGCGAGCGCAAGTAAAGCGATCAGTGCTGATTTCTTCATGATGCGATTCTATCCCATGGAGACCAGTGTTTTTATTCGCGTACCCAAAACCACCCAAAATGGCCTTTTTTCATGATCAAAGAGTGGTCATCTGAACAAATCGGTATCTATCACCTCGGGAATGTGATAGTGTTTCGGCCAACCACAATAGCGCGGGAGGGCGCTTCCTTTCTGTGCGTGTTCCACGCTAACGGTGGTAGAACGGGATAGGTAACCATGGTGCGTACTATCCGGGACTTTTTTTAATTTATTTCATGGCGTTGGGAGAGCGTTCATCTTCTCAGCATCGTGCGTTCAAAGGAGAAACGCAGAAATGAAAAAGGGTATTTCGATCATTGTTGCTTTGATCATGCTCGTGGCCTTGGTTCCGCAGGCTACAGCAGCCACAAAGGTGTCTAATTCGTCCACTCCGGGGGGCATCGACGGACTCGATCCGAATCCATATGTCGGCGAACACAACAGCTATGCCTGGTGCAGTGAACTCTTCCATCAAAATGACGGAGATTATCTCTGGGTCGGTACGAACAGGGACTTGGCGGGCAATATCCTTGCCCTCGCAGCCGATCCTAGTCCAGGTGTCTTCACTGTCTTCGGTATTCCCGAGCCTAGTGGTGACATGCTGGGGAGAATCTATCGGCAACGAGCTTCTGATCCCGATGCACCCTGGGAACTGATCTATGCGACCCCCATCGTCAGTGGTTTCCGACGAATGATTGTCTTCAATGAGGATCTCTATGTTGTCGGTGCAACAACGAACACCCCACTGGCTGATTACTCCATCGTTTTGCGTTTCGCTCAGGGATTTAAGCCCGGTGACAAACCTGAAATCGTTCTGTGGGACACAATCCGCGACGACACTAGGGAACACTTCCGTGCGGCAACTCTTTTCCATGACAAGCTTATGATCGGCACCTTCGACTCGAAGATCTTCACCACCAACGGGGTAGGCTTGCGCGACTTAACTCCCAACACGGGAAATAATGCTCCAGGTTGGGACTTGTTCATCGATTTCCGTGACTATGGAATCACCGACGCCATCTGGGACATCCTTGAATTCAATGGCTCGCTTTATGCATTCATTGCAGGTGAGGAGATGCAGGACTATCAATCAGCCGGTGATATGCAGATGCGAGGCTTCCGTGTGATGAAAGTCACTCCTTCCTCCTCCGGACTGGTGGTCAAAGAAATCGTTGGCGACACCGGAGCCCCGTATCCGTTCGGGATGGGGCTCAATAAGAACGCCTCCGCATCTGGCTTCCTGTCCACCTCTTTCGACCAAGACTATGTGTATGTGACCACCTTCGCCTCCGGACCCGCCCTAGCTATCGGCATGCTGAAAGGGTATTACCGGGAAGCCTTCGAGAAGCTCTTCTCCCCCGCACAGGTCTATCGCTTCGGCGCTGATGACATCTGGGAGGTCGTCGTCGGTGATACCACCGGTGCCAACGTCGCAGTAGACGCTGCTGGAAACCCCGTCCCGTACATCGGCAACCAACGAGGAGGTTTCTCTCTTCTTCCTGATGATCGCAAGAACACCTCCTTCAACCAATACACCTGGTGGATGGCTGAGTACGACTCCAAGCTCTATGTCACAACCTGGGACATGAGCACCTTTAAAGACCAGTGGCCTGTCTACTCCAACAAGTACATCGACACCCTCATCCCTGGAGCCAACAAGATCCTCAACACCAGCTATGTCGATCTCGCAAGGCTGCACATGCTGCTGCGCCGTGATGCCCCCAACGTCAATTGGGAGAAGCTCGCTCAAGACCTCGATGACTATATGGTCAGCCTTGAGGGTCTTGATCGGACAAATCAAGTTGCACTGAGGGCAGCCATTGTCGGAGCAATCCCGATCATTAACTCATCTCTGCCAGCAACATCAGTGGACTTCAGGACAGCCAATCAACTCTTGGTTCCCATCATCACCAATGTCGTCAATGGCACAGAGCCATCCGAACTGGGTGCCCGTGAAGTCGTCGCCAGAATCGTCGAGTATTTCCGTTTCACCTCTGAGTATTTCGCCGATAACACTGATCCTGCGGGATTTGATCTCTTTGTTTCTGAGGACGGAGTTAACTTCGAACCAGTCACTGTCAACGGCCTTGGAGATAGGTCCAATTATGGCGGGCGAATCATGGTGTCATCGGAGCACGGCCTCAACCTTGGTACTGCCAACCCCTTTAACGGGGCTCAGGTGTGGAGAGTAGATCCTGTGAAGCTAGGCATCTATCCCAATGGTCCGTCTTCGATTGCCATGGGCAGATCGACACAGTCAGTGATGACCGTACTTGTCACCGATGCTAGGTCAGTTCTTGGTGATCTTTCGATGAGTTACGATTCTGACTTGGTTGATGTTCAGCTCGTTAAGCGTTCGTCGAGAAATGTTGCCAACCTCAGTTGGGACAATGTGACTGTCTACAACGCATCCAAGCGAGTCTGGGAGTACGCTCCTGAAGAGATAGTGACCAACACTGTCTCTGATGTTTATGAAGTTGTCTTAACCCCAACCGGGCGAGGCATCGAGGCCCTGACACTGAACTTCTCCTTAGGTTCTGCAACAGCCTCGCGCACGATCAACCTCTCCGTTGATTCCCCCCAGGTTGCCACCAAGCAAGCCTTGGGTGAGCGTCTCGCCGAGGTAAGCCGCGCACAGCGCTCTGAGTACGAACCAGAGACATGGGCACCCTTCATTACTGCCTATGGTGAGGCAATGCTTGTCTACAACAACAACTCCTCACAATCACAGATTGATACAGCCCTAGAAAATCTGAACGCCGCCGTTAGTGGACTGCGCTATGTTCAGGCTCCCGAGGGATACACGATCATCAAGACCGAAGACCAACTGCGCTCCATGACCAGAACTGGGAACTATTGGCTGGGCAACGACATTCAACTGACGAAACCGTGGACTCCTATCGCCCAGTTTGATGGTGTGCTTGACGGCAACGGTCGTACGATTTCCAATCTGACAATCGGCAACCCGACCCTGAGCAACCAAGGTTTCTTCCGCAGAACAGGCGGCGATGCGACCATCAGAGATGTGGAGTTTGTCGTCGGCAACGCCGGTATTCGCGGATATGACCGTGTCGGCGTCGTGGTCGGCTGGGCAGACAGCTCCAGATTTATCGGTGTACGCGTCCGAG
>WQYJ01000135.1 GCA_009781325.1 Propionibacteriaceae bacterium
AGACCCTACGTCGGCCGCCGGGGGTCCTGCCTGGCGGCAGGATGACCGGGGGTTGGGTTTGGAGTTGAGTGAGTCTTCCTTACCTCAGACCCTACGTTGGCTGCCGGAGGTCCTGCCTGGCGGCAGGCTGGCGGGGGGTTAGCCGGCGAAGGTGGCTTCGGCTATGTTGGCTTGGTATTGGCCGTTGCCTATGTTGAGGAGCTTGGTGAAGTAGATCAGTACGAATCTTGTTGTTACTGGGTCGAAATCGATGGTTGTTTCTGGGTCTGTGATGTCGGCGAACTTTAGAGGTGTCCAGTTATCGATGGTCGATCTGTCGGCTGTGGTTACGACTGAGGGGTCGCCTGCTGGCACGAAGACTACTACACGGACATCCATGAGTGTCATGGTGAGTGTTGTCTGGCTGATCTCGACGGCTTCACCTAGGTCGAAGACTAGGCCTACCCCGGGCTTCGTATTGGGAATGATCAGCCCGTCGTACTCTTCTGTTGGCCAGATAGTCGCCGGGTCCCCGTCGTAAGCCAGAGGTACGAGTTCGTCATTCTCCCAACCGCTTCCGCCGTCCTCCCTGGGATCGAAGATGTCGGCGCCGACGATCGTACGGGTGATCACAGTGTGTTCCGGTGTCTTGGGGGCCTTAGGCTCCTTCGGTGTTGCCGAAGAATTGTAGAGCCCGACAATCAGCGCAGATACCAGTGCAACAGCAACCATAGCTACCAAGACGAGGAAGACACGTGACCACAACTGGGCACTCTTCACCGGAATCGGGGCACGCGGCGGTGAGTTCAGGAACTGACGGGGATCTTCCATGGCCATCGTGGGTTCCATGATGGGCTCGTCGTCGTCCGGCTCCTCATCGGACAGCAGTTCTGTGTCCTCGTAGGAAATGTCTGCGATCTCTTCCTTGTTCTGGGCCGGAAGGATGCGGGGACGCTGAGCCTGAATGGGCACCTGGGGTACTTTGGCGGCTGCAACTCTGTCCGCAAGGGCTGCGCTGGGATCCTCGGAACCCACAATCGCGCTTAGCGCTGCCTCGATGGCTTGCGTACTGGCGATGTGGTCTGGGTTGCTCAGAGAAAGAATCTGGTGGGTGATCTGGTCCAGTGCTGGCAGGGTCTCCGGGCGTACTTGAAGCGGAGGGCGCAGCCCCTGATCATTGCGGGGGGAGGACTCCAGACCCACGTCTGCTTTGCCTGGCCAGGTGGCTGTCAGGCAGGCATAGAGCAGGCCTCCGCAGCCCACCACATCCATGGCTTCCATATCTTTGCCTGCCAGTTGGGCATCTTGGGGGCGCGGGGACAGGATGCGGTCAACACACAGACCAGAAATCTTGACTCCGCCGGCTGCCGACAGATAGACCTGGGTGGGGTCGAGGCGGCAGTGATAGAAACGCATAGCATGTACGCTGGCTAGCGCAGCCGCGATCTCTCGGATCACCCAGGCTGACTCCAGCGACGTCAGGGGTCCTGTGGATGAGAGCACCTCCGCCAAGGTAGCACTATCAACCCACTCTGAAATGACATAGGCCTGGTCAGGGTCTTGTCCGGCATCGAGGATGCGCAGGAAGCGGGCATCCATGGCACCGGAAGCCCTGCGTGCCGCTTCGAGGATGTCCGCGGCATTGTCATCGTTGGGGAAAGCTGTAATGAACACTGGCCGTGAAAGCCCCTCGTCGACCCCGGACCATCGTGTGGCTACTCCGGCGTGACCTAGGAGGGTGCCTAGGCGGTACCTTTGGGCAATGAGTGCCCCGGGGACTAGTGGTGCTAATCCTGTCAGGATGGGTTGGGTCTCCTCTGATCGCTCAGGGATGAAAGGTCCGAGATCCTTGATCGACAACTCCTCAATAACATCGTTGGCGGGCTGGATGACGTCGTGGGCAGGCTCGATAGTGTCGTTGGCGGGCTCACTAGCATCGGTGGCAGGCTCGAAAACATCGGTTTCAGGCTCTACACCGTCATTGGCTGGTTCGGTGACGTCGCTATCGGGTTCCTGGCGTACTTCCTCAGATGACTCCACAGTCATCTCCTTTCCCAGTTTTGACCGGATCATGTGTGCTAATTGGGTGATCTCTTCGACCTTAGTCATCTTCGCTAATCCCCAGTAAACACCAATGGCCGCGATTACAGCGACGACGAGGCCGACAAAGGTAAACCACCACCCAGGAAAGAAGCGAAGTTGGAGGAATGAAATAGCTCCAGCCAACAGGGCACCCGGGGTTGAGATCGCGATCAGGCGAACCATGTGGGTGATGATATTAGTTTCTGCTAGGCCCGGTACGTCGCGGCAGAGCAGTATCCATGCCATGACGGCGCAGCCCACATATCCGATAAGATACCCGGCGGCGATGCTGGGCGCCACCCAATGGCTCGGTATCTTCCACGCAGCCACCAACACCAGTGCGACTGTTCCTGTCAGCACGACAAATGCAATCTCAGCGAAGAAGGGAGTACGGGTGTTCTGCATGGAGTTGAAGCCTTTGAAGGCGAGGAACCTCAGGGTATTAGGGATCAGACCAATCGCCAGGATGATCAGCGTCCAGCCGATATACACCCCGCTCCCCTCTCGGCTGAAGACCAAGATAGCTACAGGCAGCCCTAGGGCAGCCAAGAGCAGGGAGAACGGGATAATCGCTGCATAGATAATGCGCAGGCCCGAAGCTAACTGCTCGCAGAACTGCGCCCACTGCTTGCTCACGGCTAGGTGAGACAGCGAGGGCAGCAGGGCGGTGGACAGCGATACCGTGAGCAGGGAGTGAGGGACAAGTGAGATGAGCATGGCCGTATCAAAGACATAGACACCTGCGGAGGCATTGCTGGCCAGGCGTGTCGAGATGACATACAGGATCTGGTCGACTGCCACCAGCGCCAGAGCCCACTTCGCCATCTGTGCCGTACTGCCTAGGCCCGTACGCAAGAAGTCGAAGCGGGGTCGATAGGTGAACCCGGCCTTTTTCAGGAATGGGATCAGGATCGCTGCTTGACAGGCGACTCCGAAGACCGAACCGATTCCCAGAAGAAGCACCTGAGCTGTGGTGAATGCGCCGCTGGGATCGGTGCCGAATCCCCACATGACGGCATAGGTCCCGAGCATGATGATTTGGATGACGTTGTTCACCACCGGCGCCCACATCAGCGGACCAAAGGAACCTCGTGAGTTGAGGATCTGCCCGCCTAGGAAGAACATCCCAAAGAAGAAGACCTGGGGCAGGCACAGAGCTACAAGAATCATCAGAGAGTGATACTGCTCGGCCATCTCGGGTGCGCGCAGCGCAGGGCGAGTCAGCAATCTCGTCAGAAGCGGAGTCATGACGACCAGGATCACCGTCAAGCCGCCCACCATCAGACCAAAGAGGGTAACAATCCTGTCTGAGTACGCCTGGCCCCCATCCTCATCCTCGTGGATGGCCCTCATCAGTTGGGGCACAAGGATCGCATTCAGAATGCCTCCCGCGAGGAGTAGATACGCCTGCGCGGGGAGCCCCATCGCGATATTGAACATATTCGCTTTGAGGGACTCCGACCCCGCGATCAGCAGGTAGGCGACGAGGGTGACCCGTACCATCCCCAGGATTCGCGACACCAGAGTGCCGGAGGCCATGAGCATGGTCGATGACATCAGCTTCGGTCTGTCCATGACTGCGTGCTTGGGGACATATGGCTCGGGTTCTGGTGGCAGGACATCCTCGATGGTGAGTTTTTCGTTGATTGTCGTTTCGGATCTCTCTTCGTGTGGAATATCGGGATCCTGATAGATGGGGGGATCGATGGGTTGTGTTAGCTGACTATCAGGTTCGTTCATCATCTGCTCACTCATCTGACACCTCTTTATCGCCATTCTTGGATCGCGCGGATCGTACGCGCACATAGGTTCCCACCCCAAATAAGACAACGGCAGACCCGACAACAACCCACCCCATCCAGGATGATGCTCGGGCGAGAATACGTACGGTGACCTCGGAGCCCAGAGCGGCCCCGCTTGGTGTGGTGAGCCGAAGAATTGCATCCACATCACCTTCGCGGGTCACCGTTGGGGACAAAGCAATCGTCATCTTCTTGCCAGGTTGGATCATGACGATTTCGCTTCTGGGGATGCTCAGGATCGCTGGTGATGCATCGACGGGAACCACCCTAGAATCAATCTGAACATACACGGGGAAGGAAAGGTGGTTGGTGACGGTAACCGGGAAGCTCGAGGTTCTCGATGTCAGTGAGACTTCAGTGGATGCAGTCATGGTGACCCCAGCCATCAGTTCATGGATCCAGGCATCGAGGGTGGCTGCGTACTGATTTGCTTGGTCGTCATCTGCCCATGACTGGGACAGCACTGCTGCTACTCCACGGGTTCCCGCCGCCACAGCTTGGGTCGTACTTCCGATTAGGGAGACGTAGGTAGCCATGGTTGTTTGTGTCTGACGCACCGTAGGAGAAATGCCTGTGGTGAGGGGGCCTTCGGGCGTACCCAAGGAGAGATCCGCCGACCAGGGAACCGATGCTGTCACTAATTCCAAACCCACCATGCTCACCCAGGGCGGCAGGTTGATAAGCTCTGCGTCTTCTTCGGTTTCGATGACACGGATCAGGGTTGTGTCACTGACTGCTGCTTCGGCGATGGCTCGCTGGGTCTTGTGAAGCGCAGTGTCCGGTTCATCTGGGCCGGGGCCTCCCGGTAGTGCAATTGGCAAGGTGTTCAGCACTCGGGCGTTGGGCAGGTTCGCGTTGGCGGAGACGGCACCGAGGAGTATCTGCGGCTGCAAGGCAGAGACAAAGCCGATGAAATGGTCGTCGATCTGGCCGTTTCCTGCTCGTACGAGAAGAGGTAGTTGAGCCCAGAGGTCTTCTGATTCTTCGTCGATCTCGTTGAGAGCGAGTACTGCGGCGGGTACGGTCGTACCGAGTGTGAGATCGGGATTACCCCATGGCATGCGATAGCCGCGGTTTGTGTCAAGGTCTTCGAAAGCGTCGAGCCAGGATTGTGCGTCTGTTTGTCCGGTGCCGGTGATGGTTGATGTGTCTTCCCAAACGGAGTATCCCTGAGCCATAACTGAGAGTTCATGGAGCAGGCCCGGGTCGATCACCCAGGCAACATCCTTCTGTTTCGCCAACGTGAGCAGAGCCGCTAACCTGCCGGTCAACTCTTCAGCAAGATGGTCATCGGCGAAGACCCCGTTTTGCATCAGGGAGGGCTGGCTGGTGAGCATGACGACTGTGGCTGATGAGGCTGTTAGGCTGGTGGCCAGTGTGATCAGCGTACGCCCTTTGCCGATTGTCTGCGAGGTTCCCGAGGCTTGGTCTGCGGCGCGTACGTGAACTCCAGCGAGGTAAACACCGTCGGCACTGATCCCCAACTCCTGCCAGGTGGCTGATACGGTGAAAGCGGCTGTCTGATCGGGTGCAAAGGGCTCCGTTCCCGTTGTAATGGTCGCTGTTGAGGCCGTACCCGAGATGAGTTTCCCGGTGTCAGAGTCGGGGTTGGTGTCTAAGGCCGCTTGTAAAGAGTTGCGGGAGGTCATTGTTGCCGGGTCTAGCCACAGGATGACTTGAGTTTTATATAAAGCAGTCGGGCTTAGGTTTCGTACGGTCCCCGTCAGCGTCACTCCTGTGTCAGTTATGGATACTGATGTGAAAACAACCGCCGCGTCACCCGAAGCAGCATAACTAGGAGCGGAGGCGAATCCAGCGAAGCACAGGACCTGGATCATGCCCAGTGCCGCCATCGCCAGCCCGGCACGGGCAATGAGGTCGGTACCCCGGAGCGTCCAAGTCACTCTGCCATCTTACTTGTGCCAGGCATCTAAGTGTGTTGGACGTGACAGGGTGACGCACAACTCGCCCCCAGTCATCCTGCCGCCAGGCAGGACCCCCGGCAGCCAACGTATGGACTTGGAAAAAGAAAAGGCCTACACCCAGACCCTACGTCGGCCGCCGGGGGTCCTGCACTCCGCTAC
>WQYJ01000136.1 GCA_009781325.1 Propionibacteriaceae bacterium
GAAGGCGTACGAGGCGGTTGGTACCTTGTTGCGGGTCAGGGCATTAAACAATGTGGACTTGCCTGAGTTAGGCAGTCCGACGATTCCGATAGTGAGAGCCACAGAGAGATTCTACCTGTGATCCGTAGCGGGCGTGACAATGGGGACGGGGGCTGTTTGTCACACCCCGCGTCATTTGCCACCCCCGGTCATCCTGCCGTCAGGCAGGACCTCCGGCAGCCGACGTATGGACTATTGCGAGTTCTCCTAACCCAAAACCCTACGACGGCTGCCGGGGGTCCTGCCTGCGGCAGGATGACCGGGGGGATTGTTTGCGTTGTCACAAAAGGTCGGAGAGCTTGCCTTGGCGGGAGCGGGTTACTGCTGGTGGGTGGGGGAGGGTGAGGCCTAGGGCTTGGCAGACGTCTTCGGCGCGTACTAGTGGTTCGGTGTGGCGGACAACCATGCGCAGAGTATGGGGCTCGGTGACTGTGAGGGATTCGATTGCTGGTCTGGCATTGAAGGTACGCAGGCCTGACTTCGTTTCGCGGGAGACTAGGGCTTCTTCTTTGGCTAGTAGTGCTTCCACGGCTTGTTGGAGCGGGAGCAGGTCTATCCCATCGAGTCTGGCCATGAACTCGCTGGCTTCGAAACAGGGCTGGCCGACCAACTCAGTCACCTCGTAAATGGGCATGTCAGTCGGCATTGCATCCTGAAGGCGCTGCTGCACGTCTGCTGGATCTACTTCTTCACTCAGTGCCACCACGCAATACTCAGCGACACTTCCCACACCAGTTGGCGCAGGGTTGATATACGAGATGCGCTGGTGCGGATTAAAGCCCGAAGAGTAGGCCATGGGGATTTCAGCACGGCGCAGACCTCGCTCCAGAACTCGCGCAAAATCACGATGGGATGCGAACTTGAGCGGCCCGACCTTGCCGTACTTCACCAGCATCCTCATCACCGGAGGCGGTTGCTGGACAGGAGGCTTTCTAGCCACGGCTCACCTCCGCATTACCCAAGGAGCGACCAGTTGGGCCCATCTCGATATCAACGTTCAACCCCGGGCAGACCCCGCAGTCATGGCAGCCTTCCCAGCGGCAGTCGGCAACGGTGATCTCGGCCAGGCTATCCTGCCAATCCTCCCAGAGCCATTGACGATCCAGCCCTAGGTCATAGTGATCCCACGGCAAAACCTCGTGTTGGGTACGCTCGCGCGTGGTGTACCAATCCACCGACAGGCCCTGGGCAGACAACACCTCCTCGGCAGCGGTGATCCAGCGCTCATAGGAGAAGTGCTCACTCCACCCGTCGAAGATTCCGCCAGCCTTCCAGACTTCCTCGATCACCGGTCCTAGGCGACGATCACCCCGTGCGAGCAACCCCTCAATCCGCGAAGGACGCGAGTCGGCGTACTTGATCGAGATCGCCCTGCCATACTGGCGATCAGCGCGAATAGAGTCTTTGAGGGTACGCATCCTCTCCATCACGATGTCCGTCTCGCATTGCGCAGCCCACTGGAAACTCGTGTGAGGTTTGGGAACGAAGGCCCCGATCGAGATCGTACAGGCTACATCGCGGCGCCCAGTCACCTCGCGGCCCACATCGATGATCCGCCTGGCCAGCGCACCAATCGCCATCACATCCTCGTCCGTTTCGGTCGGCAGCCCAGCCATGAAATAGAGCTTGATAGATCGCCAACCAGAGGTAAACGCAGCTTTGACGGTCGCAATCATGTCGTCCTCGTCGACATTCTTATTGATGACCTGGCGCATGCGCTCCGACCCGCCCTCGGGCGCGAAGGTCAGCCCTGAGCGCCTTCCGTTGCGCGACAGTTCCTCAGCTAGGTGGATGTTGAAAGCATCAACGCGAGTCGATGGCAGCGACAAGGACACATTAGTTCCTTGATAGCGATCCGCAAGACCTGTGGTGATCTGGTCGATCTCGCTGTGATCAGCACTTGACAACGACAGCAGCCCGACTTCTTCGTACCCCGTGGCTTTGAGCCCGCATTCGACCATCGCTCCGATCACATCAATCGAGCGCTCGCGCACAGGTCGAGTAATCATCCCCGCCTGACAGAACCGGCATCCGCGAAGACAACCACGAAAGATCTCCACCGAGTAGCGCTCATGCACAGTCTCTGCTGTGGGTACGATGGGGTGCTTGGGGTAGGGCCAAGCATCCAGGTTCATGAGGGTGTACTTCCGTACATTTGCCGGGATTCCAGCGCGATTCGGCGTCACTGCAGCGATGGTCTTGTCCGGCTCATAAGTCACGTCATAGAACGCCGGTACGTACACCTTCCCCGTTTGAGCTAAGAGCAAAAGCTTTTCCTGACGAGTCGCCTGCTGTGACGTCCGAAGAATCTCAGAGACCTCCAGCACAGCCTCTTCCCCATCACCAAGGATCGCTGCATCGATGAAATCAGCAACGGGTTCGGGGTTTGTCGACGCATGGCCGCCCACGATAACCAGCGGATCCTCGTCACGACGATCAGCAGATCGGATGGGAATCCCCGCAAGATCCAAGGCTTCAAGCAGATTGGTATAGCCCAACTCAGTCTGAAGAGACACCCCAAGGACATCGAAGTCCCTGATCGGGCGAGCGGTTTCCCATGAAAACTGCGGAATCCCCTCATCGCGCATCAACCCCGCCAGATCAGGCCAGATCGAATAAGTACGCTCCGCCAGGATCCACCCACGCTCGTTCAGCACTTCGTAAAGAATGGCGATCCCCTGATTGGACTGGCCCACCGCATAAGCATCCGGATACATCAAGCACCAGCGGATCTCAACAGATTCCCAATCCTTCACCGTGGAGTTCACCTCCGAGCCTACGTACTGAATAGGCCGAGACACCCGAGGCAGCAAAGCCTCCAGGCGCGGGAAGAGGGACGAAGATTTCACGATAACGGCCATTCTACTCCCCACCCAAATCCTCGTCCCACGCGCACCCTCCTATCATCACCTGCGAACAACCATGTCAGCCGTGGAAAATCCAGGTATTTGAAGGCCAAAAACACCGATTTCATACCAGGCCAGGGGTGGCGAAATATGGCTTGCATTGTGAAAGACTCTCAGAGCTTTGGAACTTCTTTGCACGTTTGTCCTATGTCTATGCAAAGTGTGCATTTGGTGGAAGACTCATCCCATGAAGAAACTCATCAATGATGTCAATGATGTCGTCAAGGATTCACTGCTGGGGATGGAAGCTGCGCATTCTGACCTCGTCGGTGTGGATCACGGCAACAAAGTTGTCTACCGCATCGATGCTCCCATCGCGAATAAGGTAGGCATCATTTCTGGTGGTGGTTCTGGTCATGAACCGCTCCATGGTGGTTTTGTGGGTTTGGGAATGTTGGACGCTGCTTGCGCAGGCGAAGTCTTTACATCCCCGGTACCCGATCAAATGTTCGCTGCAACCAAGCTCGTAGATGGCGGTCAGGGCGTACTCCATATCGTGAAGAACTACACGGGCGACGTGATGAACTTCGACATGGCTGCTGAAATGGCAGCCGCCGAAGGGATCCGCGTTGAGTCCGTTGTGGTCGATGACGATGTGGCGGTCCAAGACTCGCTCTACACAGCAGGTCGGCGCGGCGTTGGTCTAACCGTACTCATGGAGAAGATTGTTGGAGCCGCCGCCGAAGAGGGCAAGGATCTAGATTATTGCGTCGCTTTGGCAAACAGAGTGAACGACAATGGCCGCAGCATGGGCATGGCCCTATCAGGCTGCACAGTGCCAGCCGCTGGCAAACCAAGTTTCGAACTGGCCGAAGACGAAATAGAGGTCGGCATCGGAATTCACGGCGAGCCAGGACGTGCACGCCGCAAGATCGGTACAGCAGGCGAAATCGCCGAAATGCTGGTACGACCGATCCTCGACGATCTGGATTATCGCGGATCTGAGGTCATTGCATTTGTCAATGGCATGGGGGCAACCCCACTCATCGAGCTTTACGTTATGTATAACGAAGTGGCTCAGATCCTCGAAGCTGCAGGCGTACGCATCGTCCGCTGTCTCGTAGGGAACTACATCACTAGTCTCGACATGGCTGGGTGCTCTGTGACTCTACTGAAAGCAGATGACGAAATGATCCGCCTCTGGGATGCGCCCGTTTGGACTCCAGGACTGAGGTGGGGTAAGTAATGGCGCTCGACTCTCTAGCTGTCGATGCATGGCTGAAGGATTTTGCATCAGAGATCCATGACAACGCAGAACTTCTAACCGATCTTGACCGTGAGATCGGTGACGGAGATCATGGCATTAACATGGATCGCGGAATGCGGGCAGTTGCTGCCTTGAATCCATCAGAGTTCCCAGCCGCAGCCGATTACTTGAAGAAGGCAGGCATGACCCTGGTATCCACTGTCGGTGGTGCCTCGGGGCCACTGTATGGAACCTTCTTCCTGCGAGTCGGTATGGCATGGACGACTGTCGAGGACGCGGCATCGTTGGGCCTAGCCCTACGAACCGGACTCGATGGAATCATCCAACGCGGGAAAGCCAGCATCGGTGACAAGACTCTAGTCGACGCACTTTCTCCAGCACTTGATGCATTTGACGCCCATGCGAGCGAAGGTATTTCTGCTGCCCTTGCGGCAGCGGCCCTCGCCTGTGCGGAAGGTCGCGACGGGACCATTCCGCTAATCGCACATAAGGGGCGCGCATCATATCTGGGCGAGCGCAGTGCAGGGCATCAGGACCCTGGCGCTACTTCGATGACAATGCTCGTTGAAGCCGCCAGTCGGACATTGTCCTGATGATTGCCCTTATCACGGGTCGGGCGGTTCCACTGCCCGACCCGTACTATTTTTCTGACGCAATAACCCCAAGCTAAGACCGGGTGGAGGAAATCATGATTGGAATCGTAGTTGTTTCACATTCACGTGCACTGGGAGAGGCTGCTGCGGCATTGGCTTCCGAAATGGTGGCTGAGGATGCTCGCCCGGCAATTCAGGTAGCTGCTGGCCTGGATGAGACAACGTTTGGTACGGACGCAGCGGCTATCTCCGAGGCTATTACAGAGGTCGACTCCGGTGATGGAGTGCTGGTTATCGTGGATCTTGGCAGTGCGATACTTTCTGCTGAGATGGCTCTGGAGTTCATCGATCCTGATGTGGCTGGACGTACGATGGTGTCTGCTGGGCCGTTGGTCGAGGGTTTGATTGCTGCTTTGGTGACTGCCAGTACGGGGGCTTCATTGGCGGAGGTCGCTGCTGAGGCGGCTCGGGGACTGGTGGCAAAACAGGAGCAGTTGGGGGGTGAACCTGATGAGGATCCTGCTGGGTCGCCGGATGTTTTAGATGGGGATAGCTTGGATTTCACGTGGGTGATACGGAATAAGCATGGGCTGCATGCGAGACCAGCCGCTGCTCTGGTGAGCGGGATACGTGGATTGGACGCTGATGTGTTGGTTCGCAATGAGACTTCCTCGCGTGGGCCCGTGTCGGGGTTCAGCCTCACGTCTGTGCAGTCGCTGGGGTTGCGTAGGGGTGACACCATGGAGGTTTCTCTTCGTGGTGTTGATGCTCAGACGGCTTACGATCGGATTTCCGAACTTGCGCAAGCTGACTTTGGGGAGGTTGCTGGCGTAAGTCCAAACCCAACGCCACCCCCCGGTCATCCTGCCGCCAGGCAGGACCCCCGGCAGCCAACCTATGGACTTCAGCCAGATCTCCCAACCCAAGACCCTACCTCGGCCGCCGGGGGTCCTGCCTCACGGCAGGATGACCGGGGGGCAACCTATGGACTTCAGCCAGACCTCCCAACCCAAAACCCTACGTCAACCAACCGGTCATCCTGCGCGGAGCGTAGCGGAGTGCAGGACCCCCGGCAGCCGACGTATGGACTTGAGCGAGACATCCCTACTACAGA
>WQYJ01000137.1 GCA_009781325.1 Propionibacteriaceae bacterium
AGGACCCCCGGCGGCCAATGTGTGGACTTGGAAAGAACCCTGGGTTGAGTCCATAAATCGGCCGCCGGGGGTCCTGACTTCGTCAGGATGACCTGGGGTTGGAAATGCGTAAAAGGGCCTAGCCCATCAGCCTAAGTTTATGATGTTGGGCCAGGCGCCTTGGCATACGCTTCGGCACCTTGGCATACGCTTCCTTCTAGGCGTCAACCTCATCCGGGCCATAAGTGTCTATCCAAAGGCAGATTCCGGCATCTGATAATAGTGACATAAGTCGAGGTGAAATGGTTAAGTTGCGTTGCAACTAAACGGACTCCTAGGAAATAAGCACTCTGGCATCCAGCATGGAACGATATTCCACAAGGAAGCTGTGGCATTCGCTTAAGTGCTCTTCAAGGCGACAGAGTTGAGTCTCCAAAGAGTCTGTCTCTTCATTCCAATACTGCTTGGTCCATACCTCTTTGCTTTGTTTACTTACATCGTCTTCTGCTGCTCCTCTCCCGGATTTACTCCGGGTAAGGCACAACCGACTTGGCACAAGTTCGCTGAGGCCTACATCACAAAAACACGAGAAACTGACTCGTGAGAAGGGATGATCGTAGTTGTCCATCTAAACACCGTCCGGTATGAAATCAAAGAAGTTACCAATGGAATCTACCGGCTCAAGGGGTCAATGCAGCACTATGGAATGGAGTGTTGTGATGCTTCATCATCAGCCTTGGGTTCAGTGATGACTGTTTCTGGGTGAAGCTTCTCTACATGTTTGACTTCTCCGATTGGTTTGATCCCGCTGCTGCGCTTTCTTCCGTTCACATGGGCGAGCTTTCCTCCGGCTGGGGTTGGTATGGGTGGGGTCTTTTTCAGCAGTTGGTTCCAGGCTCGGGGCATCAGCATGAGTTTCTCTGAGACTGGGCGGCCGAAGAAGACTCCTAGGGATGCGCCTGCTGCTACAGCCAAACCAATTGCCACCGCCATGCCTAGGGTTGTTGCTCCCTTGCTGGGGTCAGGATCGATTGAGTGGGACCCCACTAGTTGCAGCAAGCCTAGATAGAGCATCAGGCCGGGGACGAAGGGGATGCCCATGGCGTTGATGATTCCGAAGGCTGGAAGTTTCCAGTATCGTCTCACCAGGATCGCCACCACGAGGGCAGCTACCATCGGCCCGGCAAAGGTCGCCACGATCTGATTCATCCCCATCAGCATCGCCAGCCAATAGATCACTCTGGCTAAGAAAGTCACACCGGCAGTCACAAGGACAATCCGCAAGTTTGCGTACTGACTCAGGGCAAAAAAGACTGCTGTGAGGGTGGCTGCAATGAATGCAATAGGAGCGGCACCCACGGTTGGGGCTTCTGCGCTGATGTAGACACCGACACCGATTCTGCGTGCAAGATCCAGCCCAGAAATGAGGCCAACGACAAGACCGGCGGTCATGAGAACAACTTCAAAGATACGGGAGGTCGCTGTGACATAGAACCCATCGATCGCGTCCTGGACTCCAGCGACAAAACGTCCCCCTACGACAAGTTGGAAGACGCACCCAACAGCCAAAGTTGTCGGAGATACATAGCCGATCACCGCAAACTTGGGATGAAGATTCAGCCAGGTGAAGCCCGCAGCGATGGCGACAACCAACCAACCGCCGAAGATCTGCTGAAACAGCGTTGGCAGGCCCACTCGTTTCAGTAGATACACGAAACGATTCACTAAAAAGCCTGTGATAAGAGCCAGAATCAGCATCTTGATCGAGGTGGTGTAGAACAATTGGACACTCATCGAGATCCCGCCGCCAGCTAGACCTGCCAGCCACCCCGGAAAGGGTTCATTGTCTTTGCGGATTCGGTCAAATCTCTTGGTTGCCTTCGAAATCGACAGCCCCGAACCTATCTGTTGAACCAGATCATTCATGGCATAGACCTTGGAAAGATTGGCAACCGCTGGCGAAACGTTTCTAATCGCTGTGAATGGCGGCAATCCCTCACCTGGATAGTACGCGGCCATAATGACATTGGCGGTCACATCAAGCTGAGCGCGGCTGAGCCCGTACGCATTACAGATCTTGCGCATCATGACCACAGTGTCTTTGGCGCTCGCCCCCGAGGACGCCATCATGTCACCCACCCGCAAAGCCAACTCAATTGCAAGCCCCTCGCGAGTAGCTGGAAGCTCCCCACGGTTCTTCAGTTCCTGCATACTGACGTGAGGAATCTCAACAGTCTGAGTGTTGTCATTCACCTCATCAGTCTATCCCTGATAGCAACCCTGCCTGCCGTTAACCTCGCTTAGTGCGTACGCGCAGTGCCCGCTCTGTCTCGCGCTTAGCATCGCGCTCTGCGATTGTTTGACGCTTATCCCATTCCCTCTTGCCTGTTGCCACGGCGATCAGCACTTTGGCGTACCCATCTTGGAAGTAGATCTGCAAAGGTACGATAGTGCGCCCTGTTGCTGTGGACTCCCGATCAAGCTTGGCGATCTCCTTGCGGTGTAAAAGCAGCTTGCGCGTACGCTTGGGAGCGTGATTGGTCCAGGTGCCAAAGGCATATTCGGGGATATTGGCATTACGCAGCCAGACTTCGCCTTGGTCCACAGTGACATAGGCATCCGAGAGGGATGCCCGTCCAGCACGCAGGGATTTGACCTCCGTACCTGTCAGGACGAGACCAGCCTCAAAGGTGTCATGAAGATGGTAGTCATGGCGAGCTTTTTTGTTCTGGGCTACGAGCTTGCGACCCACTTCTTTAGCCATGATCCTCCTTCCGACTAGGCCGAAGGACTATTTTAGCTAAGAATCATCACGGGAGGTAGTTCACTGGATTAACCAGCTTGCCGTCAACCCACAGCATAAAGTGAATATGACAGCCCGTGGAATAACCGGTGGTGCCGATATAGCCGATGGTCTGGCCCTGCGCTACGGTCGCCCCGTTCTTCACCGCATAGCCTTGCATGTGGTTCGACGAGGAAACGATATGGCGGCCATTGACGTAGCCATGGTCAACGAAGATGCGGTATCCATATCCCGAACTGTAGTACTCATCTGTGACCCGCCCGGATGCAATCGCCTTAATCGGGGTCCCACAGGAAACCCCAAGGTCGACGCCATCATGGAATAGCCACAACCCTGAGATCGGGTGGACGCGGTATCCGTACGATGATGTGATTGGGCCCCTCACTGGCCAGATCAAACCTGCTGATGAAACCGAGCCGGAGCCTTTAGCCGCTTCCTCAGCAGCCTTACGGGCTGCTTCAGCGATCTTGGCATTGACAACGTCGCGCTCTTTTTCGAGGGCTGCCAGGTTTGCTTTGTTGTTTTGTAGGGCTTGCTCTGCTGCTACCTTGGCTGCTACCTGCTCATCCATAGCAGCTTGGTAGGCATCGAGGGCAGCTTGAGCGGCTTGCTGGGCTGCGCGGGTGACAGCGATCTGCTCATCGGCAGCCTTCTTAGCCTCATCGGCTCGCTGTTGAGCAGCTTCACTGAGTTCTCTTGCTGCCGCCAATTCGGCCTGGATCACCCGCAGATAGTCGAGGTTGACCTGGTTGGTGGTCAAGACGGTGTCAGTCCATTGAATTCGATTTGCCAGGCTTGCTGTGGAATGGACGTTGATGAGAGTTGCCACGCTGATCAGCGGAAGACTGTCTTGATAGATCGATCTGGCATAGAGGGCGACCGCATCCTTTTGTGCATCGACCTTGGCTTGGCCTTCAGCCTCCTTTGCCAGTGCTTCTTCTAGCTCAAAATTGGCCTGCTCTAACTCAGCAGCCCGCAGGACACCAATGGCTTCTGCTGCTGCAACCTCGCTCTGGGCAGTCTGCAACTCACCCTGGGCTTTGCTCACCTGCTGCTCAGCACGCGCGACTCGTTCCTGGGCGTCAGCCAGTTCTTCAGTGGCTTGACCAACTGCGGCTTTGGCATCCTTTACGGCTGTGTCGAGGCGGGCCTTCTCTGCCTTCAGATCCTCTGCATAGGCAGGCACTCCTGCCAGCCCGAAGGCCAGCGCCAGTGCGCAACCGATGGCCGCAAGACCACGAAGCTTAACGAAGGATCCCATATTTCACCTCTATCCGAACCTCAGACTCGCAGGTATCTACGAGCCGAAATAATCGTCGGGATTATGGATAATACAATAGCAACTACGAAGATCGATGCCACAGAAATCCAGGTCTCTGTCCACCCCACCCAGCGGAAAGCCTCAAGGCTCTGTTGAGCATTCTGGATGATGACGAACCAGACACCGAACACCAGTGTGACTGAGGCAAATACTGCTCCGACCATGGCTGCGATGAGAGATTCTAGAAGGAATGGCCCCATGATGTAGAAGTTCGACGCGCCGACCAGGCGCATGATCCCAATCTCTCGACCTCGGGTGAAGGTTGCCATCCGAATGGTGGTTGAGATTTGCAGAGCTGCAGCGAGTAAAAGCAGTATGCTCAGTGCGATTGTTCCCCATTGGAGAGCCGCTAACCATTTGAAGACAGGGTCAAGAATTTGGTGGAGATCCTGAATCTTTTGTACACCTCGCATGAGCTGCACCTGGGAAACAAGCCCTTGATATTTCTGCGGATCGACGAGCTTGACTCTGAAGGAATCCTGCATCTCTTCGAGGGTCAAAGAATCAGCAATCGGTGAATCTTTGAAGACATCCAGGAACTGTGCGTAGGCCTCATCCTTGGATTCGTAGATCACGAACTCGACCTCAGGGTTGCGCTCAATTGCTTCTTGGATTCGATCCTTCTGCTCTTGGGTGGCATCCTGGCCTGGATCACAGTTACCACCGGTTTGTAGTTTTGCTGTGCAGAGATAGACGGTGACTTCGATCTTGTCGTACCACTCGTCTTTGAGGAGATTGACCTGCTGAGCGGCAATCAGACCAGCACCAAACAGGGACAGTGACACCCACATCGTCATGATGACAGCGAGGGTGATTCCTAAGTTTCTTCGTAGACCGGACAGGGTCTCGGAAAGTGCGTGACGCATGGTTCTCCTCTCAGGCTCTCGCGCCGTAAATGCCACGAGCCTGATCTCGGACAACATGGCCGTTTTCAAGCTCGACGACTCTCTTGCGCATCTGATCGACCATTGCCCAGTCGTGGGTGGCCATCACAACAGTGGTCTCAGATCGGTTGATTCGATCCAGCAGCCGCATAATTCCGACAGAGGTCTCCGGGTCAAGGTTTCCGGTGGGCTCGTCGGCCAGGAGGATCTTGGGGTGGTTCACAAAGGCGCGTGCGATAGCGACTCTTTGCTGCTCACCTCCAGAGAGTTCATCCGGCTTTCGGTCTGACTTATCGCCAAGTCCGACCATCTCGAGGGTGTCTGGTACGACCTTACGGATCAGTGATTTTGGCTTGCCGATCACCTGAAGGGCGAAGGCGACATTCTCGAAAACTGTCTTGCCTGGCAGGAGGCGGAAATCCTGGCTGACCATGCCGATCTCTCGGCGTAGAGCTGGGATCTTCCTCTCAGGAAGTGCAGCGACATCTTTTCCTGCCACATAGATCCTGCCTGTCGTGGGGCGGAACTCGCGCAAGATGAGTTTCAGCAGCGTGGATTTACCCGATCCAGAGCCGCCAACGAGGAAGACGAACTCCCCTTTGTCGATCTCGATATTGACGTTCGCCAGGGCTGCCCTGGTCTGCCCGTCATAGATTCGAGACACTTCTTCAAACTTGATCACTGCCTAACCTCTCTAAAAACCTGAGAAAATCTTACTGAACTCTCAGATTAATCTCTACCTTGTCCTTCTTATTCTTCTTATACTCTGTCTGCCTGCTGACGCCTCCAACGGATCCCAGCATCGATAAACCC
>WQYJ01000138.1 GCA_009781325.1 Propionibacteriaceae bacterium
CTTGAGATCTTCCAACGTATGTCTGACCCGACTCTCACCGTCTGCCCGCAATGTCAGGGTGAATTGAGGAAGATTTTCTCCCCTGTGGGAATCGTCTTCAAGGGTTCTGGGTTCTACGCCACCGACAGCAAGAAAAAGTCATCGGCTACCAGCACATCCTCGACAACATCCACAGCAACAACCCCATCAGCCGACACCTCCACCGCCTCAAGCACTGACACTGCCAAGACTGCAAAGTCTGCCAAGACCGCGGCCGAGTCTAGCTCCGCTTCATCGGAATCATCCCCCACTAAGCCTGCGCCGTCATCGCCTGCTTAGGTTTGTGTCCAAGGATTCGAAACAGTCTGACACACTCCCGGACGTACCCTTCCTGTGGATAACTCATTCAGGAAAGCCTCACCTGTGGATATCTGACAAATCCCCTGTGCTGGAGACCATGGTTTGGTCATGAACCGCCTAACCGCCATTCTTGGAAGAATCCTCATGCATCGGCGCCTTTTAGCTGCCCTGTCTGCTGGAGTCTGCGCGCTTGCCATGTGTTCTCTGGCGACTGGCACCGCCGAGCCTACGGTGAGTGTCTACACTGCTGCAGTACGGATCCCCGCGGGTGCATCTATCGCTGAGAACCAGGTCCACATTGTCGCAGTGCCTTCATCGCTTCTTCCGCAGGGGGCCATCACCTCCGCCAACCTTCTTAATGGCCAGATGACTGCCACCGCCATTCCAGCCGGTGCGATCCTAACCGAGGATAACTTCGTGCCCTCCTCGCGTGCCGCCAATGGTTTGGTGATCATCGCACTGCCGGTTTCATCCCACATCCTGACGATACTCAAGCCAGGTGACCACATCTCCATTTTCCTGACAAACCCCATGACCGGCGATACTCAACTCAATCGCGGAGTACGAGTGGTCACGATCCCCACCTCATCTTCTGGCGTCTTTTCCCCAAGTTCCGGCGACGTCATCCTCGTCGAAGTCAGCGAAGAACTCGCAGCCCTTCTCACCTCAGCAGGCTCCCTAGCCTCCATCACCATCGCTATCGAGTAAGGAATACAACAATGGAGTACTCCACCCGACACTCGCCCGCAGTTTCCTCGGTAACGAAGCCACCTGCTGTTGCGCCATCGGCTGGGCTCAAGAGGAGTTCATTTGCACTCGTATTGTGTTACATTGAACGTATGCGAAAGACGACAACCCTGACCATACGCCTAGACAGTGAAATCAAAGAAGCTGCCCGCCGAAGAGCAGAACGGCTCGGTGTTAGCCTGGGCACAGTTGTCGAGAACGATCTGCGCCGGTTCATTAATGGTCATCCCATCATCATCGACGAGGACTCTTTCGTACCCTCTGATCGCCTCCGAAAAGACATGGCGCTAGTAGACGCCGAACATGCGCGGGGGGAGTACGACGCTGTAACCGCTGACACTATTGACACCTATTTCGACAATCTAGCCGTGCAATCTCCATGAATCTTGACCAAATCCATGTCACTAAAACCTTCCAGAGACGCAATCTCGCGCTTTCTGCAAAACGACAGGAAAAGGTCAAGAAAACCCTGGAACGTGCTATCAGGTATACGGATGACATGATCCGGGACACATGTCCCGATAAAAAAACAGCGGCCCCGATAGGATTCGAACCTACGACGCAAGGTTTAGGAAACCTTCGCTCTATCCCCTGAGCTACGGGGCCAGCGTACCCACGATACCGGAGAAACGCCTAAGGTAGAAACATGGCGCAGCTGTTCCCTCTTCTTGGTTTTGCCTTCACTGGTGAGGTATGTGATGCTGGCGATGCTTGTAATGATGTGGCGGGGTTCCTGGCTGCGTTGGAGGAATGCGGATGGTCACGGGAGCGAATTCGTCAGCTTGCACATGATCGGTGGGACCGGGAAGAGCCTTATCCTTACCCGCTTCCTGCGCAGGCTTTAGGTGAGTTGGAGAGTGTGGCGGCATGGTTTGCGATCTTAGGGGAAGTGCGCTGCGCCCTGGGTCTTGATGTTGTCCAGCTTGCACCGAGCAAGCGCACCGATTTTACTGCCGATGAACTCCGGCTCATGGGCGATGTTCCTCCGCACCATGGATCACATGGGTGATGTGGATGTGATAGCGGGGACGGTTAAGGGGCCTAGCCGCCTAGCCTAGCCAGCTTGCATCAGACCCTAATTCGACCCCCCGGTCATCCCGCCAAGGGCGGGACCCCCGGCAGACAACGTATGGACTTGAGAAAGAAAAGCTTTACCACAGACCCTACGTTGGCTGCCGGGGGTCCTGCCTGGCGGCAGGATGACCGGCGGACAACGTATGGACTTGAGAAAGAAAAGCTTTACCACAGACCCTAGGTTGGCTGCCGGGGGTCCCGCCCTTGGCGGGATGACCGGGGGTTGAGCACTGCATGCCAAACGTTGCGATACAAACGCCGCCAGCACATTTGCTGCATCGATTTTAATATCGCTGGGAGAACGTTCATCGGGGTGTGGGAATAGATTAATTTGTTTAGAGGTTAAACATGGTGTCTGCTGCACACGATAGCTGCAGATCATACATCAGCCCCCAGAAGCCTCTCGGAAGTTATTAACCTCCACAATGTCACGCGATGACTAACCTCCAAATCATCGTCATCGCGAACGAATCCGAGAGGTTTTGGGGAGACTGAAAAACAAACCCCCTTGCACCATGACGGTGCACCCCTGCCCACTCACGTGCGCTGGATGAAGATCTGATTTGCCCAATCAATATCAAGACAGCATTCATGGGTCTCACTCAGCAAGAATAAGCATGTCGGAGCTGTTTTCACTTCGATTTCTGCCCCAGGAAGAATCCCAGCGCTGACAAGCACTTCCAGGGTTTCAGTGTCTCGTTGGAGGAACTCACCGATACGCACTAGACGTACTTTCATGATCTGCTCAGGTTCCATCACGGACGACAGCAGTTCTACTCCCGACAGGAAGCGCGAGATTGACTCCTGCACCGGTGCCGACAAATGCGGAATCGGTGTTCCATAGACAGAGTTATCTGGGTCCTCCAATAACTCGACGAGCTTCACCTCGACCTGATCGGAGATAACATGCTCCCACTTGCAGGCCTCCTCATGAGCCTGAGCCCAGGGTAAGCCAATCACATCAACCAGCAGTCTTTCCGCCAAGCGATGCCGCCTCATCACCTGCACAGCGAGTTGCTCGCCTTTTTCGCTGAGAAGGATTCGTCTATCTTTATGTACGGTCAACAGACCGTCGCGTGCCATCCTGGACACTGTTTGTGACACAGTAGGCCCGCTGTGCTGCATTCTCTCCGCGATCCGAGCCCGAAGCGGAGTTACCCCCTCTTCCAGGAGTTCGTACACAGTACGCAAGTACATCTCGGTTGTATCGATCACAGAACTCATGATTATCCTCCTGCTCCAAGGATATCTTCCCACTTTTCTAGCGCTCATACCCACCGCTGACCAGTGCGTCGGGGTTCCCACAACGTTATACGTGCGATAACGTTGTGTCATGGTAGATGAGTTGCGCTTGTGGGCGATCAACGTGGATGTGTTCCGCCAGTGCTTTGCCGCCCCGCCGGAATTGGCAACCAGACTATGGGAAATCACTGACACCGTGGCGCCTCCGCGCCCAGAACCCACCGGGCTGCTCTCCAAACTGGGCCCTCTGCTGCGGCGTCCGCCCACAGCACCGGTCATCATTCCGGGAGTTCCCAATCACCTGGATGCCGAATCCATGATGTCAAGCCGTTATATCGCTTCTGATCGCCTGAGTGCCTGCTGGATACTGGCGAAGGCCTGGCTGGATGATCTTGCAACAGTAAAGACGGTCATACCGCTTCCTGGTGACAAGATTGATGAGCTTGAGTTCGATTTAGTACGAGTGGAGATACCCACGCAGGTCTCCATCCGGCACCTCTGGCATCGCAGCATTGACATCCCGCTGCGTGCGGACGACGACATGTCGATTGGCTACATGGACTCCTTCACTGTGGAGCGCCTCACCGAGGAGTGGACTAAGGCAGCCGATGAACTCGAAGAGGAAACCGCCGAGTTCTCCAAACCTCTCCTGGAGTTTGTGTCAGCTTTCCCACAGTACGCCGAAGAAGCCGGTCAGCCTGTTGATCTGATCGCCTGGTGGACCTCCCGCTAACCAAGCCATACGAGAAGCTGTCCCTGGAAGAAATAGACCAGGAATAGTACGGCGACCACCCACAACAGTGGGTTGATCTCGCGGGCTTTCCCCTTGACAATCTTGATGATGACATAGACAACGAAGCCCAGTCCCATACCGACGGTGATGGAGTAGGTGAAGGCCATCATGGTCACCATAAAGAAGCATGGGATGGCTACCTCAAGGTTCGCCCAATCAATGTCGACAATCTGTTGAAGCATGAGGAAGCCGACAACCACTAACACTGGCGCAACAGCCTCTGAGGGGATGAGATTCACCAGCGGTGTGATCAGCACAGCAAGCAGGAAGGCAGATCCGGTCACGATATTTGCCAAACCAGTACGCGCACCGTCGGCGACCCCCGAAGCAGACTCGACATAGGAAGTGTTAGAGGATGTGGAGAACACCCCACCAGCTATGGCAGACATAGAGTCCATCAGCAGAATCTGTTGGGTACGAGGAGGGTTGCCGTCAGGTTCAATGAGGTTACCGGCCTTCCCGATCGCCACGATCGTACCCATGGTGTCGAAGAAATCAGCCAGCAAGAGAGCCAGGATCGTCAGCAAGACGATTGCCCAACTTCTGACATCGGCCTGGAAGGCACCAAGCATATCGACGTGATCCCAGAACTTCATCAGTTCCAGGTTAGGCAGCCAGGACTGATCGGAGGTTAGTTCCGGCACATTGAGCCGCCACCCAGTGGTCGGATTGATTTCCGAGTTCCCAACTTTCACCAGAGCCTCAAGAATCACCGCGAGGATCGTACCTCCCAGGATCGCTATGAGCATTGCGCCCTTGACCTTCTTCACCCACATGATGATCAGAGAGATCAGAACCACCACGAAGACCAGCAAGGGCCAGCCGATGATCGATCCTCCCACACCGAGCTCTCCCATCACTGACCCCTGCCGTACGAACCCAGCATCGACAAGGCCGATCAGAGCGATGAATAACCCAATTCCCACCGATATTCCCGTACGCAGGGCTTGGGGAACGGCGTCCATCACCGCCTTTCGGAACTTCGTGAGCACCAGGATTGTGATGACAATGCCCTCCCAGACGATAAGCCCCATCGCCTGCGGCCACGTCATCGTTGGAGCGATGGCATAGGCCAGCAGAGCATTGATACCCAAGCCGGCAGCCAGCGCGACAGGGAACCTGCCAATCAGACCCATCAGGATGGTCATAACCCCAGCAATGAACGCTGTGGCAGCAGCCACCATCGCCAAGGTTGCCCCAGTATTGGCATGGATGACAGGTGTGATCACCGCATTGGTCACAGGATCGAACTCGATGGGCCAGGATTCGTACTTGGGCAGACCTGAGACGAGGTTTCCGTTCTTGTCAACAGCCGTGCCGACGATGAGCGGATTGAGGGCATTGATGTTTGCCTTGGAGAAGAAGGTGACTAGACCACCGCGGATTTCTCTGGTCAGACTCGAGCCACGAGCAGAGATGAAGAAGAAGTGATTGAGAACTGGCGGACCGACCGATGCTGATGGCTGCGTTGGTGAAGACAAACAAGGAGATTTCTGCACCATGAGCTCACTCTAGTTGACCAGAAAGACAGCGAAAAACACCAGAATCCGCAGATCATAGTCGAAAAAAGAGA